>JBKBTH010000066.1:0-7725 GCA_046290915.1 Sphingorhabdus sp. | reverse complement strand
GTTTTCTGAGTCGGCCGAGTTCTATACGTTCGGCAGCTATGGCATTCGTGACGGCAACGGCGCTGGATTTTATCGCCGTTCTGCGGACGTTCGAAACCGCGATTGGGCTGCTTCCACCACGACCTTTGTGCCCATCTATGCCGATGGCTTCCTGCCATTAATTGCCAGCGAGATTGTTGATATCTCAGCGGCAGCTGGTCTTCGTGGCGCCATGAGCGGATGGGATTATGACCTGTCGGTCGTCTATGGTTCCAACCGGCTCAATTATGACGTCGAGAACACCGTCAATACGTCGTTGGGCAGTGTTGTCAGCGCGCGTCGCTTCGACGCAGGCGGATTGCGTTCGGGTCAGACATCCGTAAACCTCGACCTGCGCCGTGATTTGGACATCGGTATTGGTCAAAGCGTGTCGCTTGCCTTCGGTGGTGAATATCGCAACGAGAATTACAAGATCGTCCCAGGTGAGCTTCAGAGCTACGTCAACGGACCGTTTTCGGCGGCGCCGTTCAACGCCGCTGGCGGCGCGCAGGTGTTTCCAGGCTTCCGCCCTGCAAACGCGACGGATGTTTCGCGGGATAGCTTTGCGGGCTACCTCGAACTTGACGCAGATCTGTCTGACAGCTTTACGGTGCAGCTGGCGGGACGCTACGAACATTTCAGTGATTTTGGCGACACCATCAATGGTAAAGCGGCAGCGCGGTTTGAAGTTTTTGATGGCGTGGCCCTACGCGGTTCAATTTCGACCGGGTTCCGTGCACCAAGCCTTGCACAGCAGTCGTTTGCGACGACATCGACCAACAACGTTGGTGGTGTACTCATCGAAGTCGGAACATTCCCGGTTTCGTCGCCTGTGGCCGTTGCGCTTGGAGCGCAGCCGCTTGCGCCAGAAAAATCGCTGAACATTGGCGGCGGCGTTACATTCACGCCGGTCAGTGGGCTTAGCATCACGGCCGATTACTATAGTATCGCGATCAAAGACCGGATCACACTGACCGAAAACTTGCAGGGTGCAGACGTTCTCGCCTTGCTGACAACGGCGGGGGTCACGGGCGTAAGTTCCGCGCGCTTTTTCATCAACGGTATTGATACGCGAACAAGTGGTCTTGATGTGGTTGCCAGCTACCGTGTGCCAGAGTTCGGCCTTGGCAAATTCCGCGTCAGCGTTGGGTATAATTTGAATAATACCAAAATCACTGACCGCCGGGTGTTTTCCGGCTTCACGGCGCAGCGTTTGTTTGCACGTCAGGAAAGTTTCCGCCTGACCGATGGCCAGCCCAAGAACAAACTCAACCTCAGCCTCGATTGGGATTATGACAATGTTGGGATGACGCTGCGCACCAACCGTTATGGAGAAGTGTTCTTGCCAAGCGGCTTCTCGACGGCGGCGAACAACAACAACATTGCGATTAACCCTGGCATCGTCCCAGGCGATATCTTCCTGTCACCAAAGTGGGTCACAGACCTTGAGTTCCGATTCAAGCCTGTTGAGTCCATCTCAATTGCGTTCGGCGCGAACAACTTGCTGGATGTCTATCCTGATCGCCTGCCCTTTGGCACCGTTGATGGCGTCAACTATGGCTTTAACAACGCGTTCCTGCCTTACAGTTCGCAGTCACCATTCGGCTTCAGTGGCCGATTTGTGTACGGACGGGTTTCAGTCGAATTCTAAACCACGTCTTACGATCTTCAGGAGGGCGCGGCGTCAAACCCGCGCCCTTCTTTTTTGTCGCGCTGAAACGTACCAATTTTGACGGCTTGCGGTGCGCCTGCTAACGGGACGACGACTCCCGATACCAGTAGAAAGCGACCAATATGATCCCACGTTATTCCCGCCCCGACATGGTGAAGATTTGGGAGCCTGAAAACCGGTTTCGTATCTGGTTCGAAATTGAAGCACATGCCACAGATGCACTTGCCGATTTGGGCGTTGTCCCGAAATCAGCGGCCGAAGCATTATGGGCATGGTGGGCGACCAATCCATCGATCGATGTTGCGGCGATTGATGCCATTGAGGCGGTCACAAAGCATGATGTCATCGCATTCCTGACATGGGTCGCAGAACAAGTGGGCGACGAAGCCCGCTTCATGCATCAGGGGATGACATCGTCCGATGTCCTCGACACATGCTTTGCGGTTCAGCTTACGCAAGCAACAGACCTGTTGCTCGCTGACATGGATGCGCTGCTTGCCGCAATTAAAACCCGCGCCATGGAGCACAAGTTTACGCCGACCATCGGCCGCAGCCACGGCATTCATGCGGAACCCGTTACCTTCGGGATGAAGCTTGCGCAAGCCTATGCCGAGTTTTCCCGCAGCCGTAATCGCCTCGTGGCTGCACGGGCGGAAATCGCCACTTGCGCCATTTCCGGGGCGGTTGGCACTTTTGCGAATATAGATCCCAAAGTCGAAGCCCATGTCGCTGCCAAATTGGGCCTTGCCGTTGAGCCAGTATCGACGCAGGTCATCCCGCGCGATCGCCACGCGATGTATTTTGCGGTGTTGGGCGTGATCGCCTCATCAATCGAACGCCTCGCTATCGAAGTCCGCCATTTACAGCGCACCGAAGTGCTTGAAGCAGAAGAATATTTTTCGCCTGGGCAAAAAGGTTCATCGGCCATGCCGCATAAGCGCAACCCGATACTGACCGAAAACCTAACTGGTCTCGCACGTATGGTGCGCGGCTATGTGACTCCTGCGCTGGAAAATGTCGCCTTGTGGCATGAACGCGACATCAGCCACTCAAGCGTCGAACGTTACATTGGGCCGGATGCGACAATCACACTCGATTTCGCGCTTGGCCGCCTGACGGGCGTTATTGATAAGCTGCTGATCTACCCTGAGCGGATGCAGAAAAACCTCGACCGCATGGGCGGCCTTGTCCACTCGCAGCGGGTGCTCCTGGCGCTGACCCAGGCTGGGATTAGCCGCGAAGACAGCTACCGCATTGTTCAACGCAACGCGATGAAAGTCTGGGAATCAGACGGCGCAGAATCGCTCATGGAGCTTTTGAAAGCCGATGCAGATGTGGCGGCGAAGATGTCAGCAGAAGAGATAGAAGACCGCTTCAATCTCGATTACCATTTCAAACATATCGACACCATTTTCGAACGCGTATTTGGCTAAATCGAAACCGTCGCATGGACAAGCGGCGGCCTCGTATTGTGGATAGCGCTACCCAAAGGCAGAATCTTGCCATAAGGTAGCTCGGGAATAAGGAGCAGCGGACCGATGCGATTTTTGAAGATACTCATTTGGGTAACGATCATCATCGGGCTTATCGTGTTCGCGACCAACAATTGGGTACCGACATCGGTCAGCCTGTGGGGTGGCCTTCGTCTCGACACCAAATTGCCCGCATTGGTCATCGCCGCGTTTCTCATCGGATTTTTGCCGCTTTATTTTGTGCATCGCACGCAAGTTTGGCGCATGAAACGGCGCATACTCACGCTTGAGGCGAACCAGCGCGGTACCGCGTTTCCACCCCCGCCGCCAGTGTCCCCTCCCCCTGCTTACGCTGCTGTGGATACGATATGACCAACCCGATTTTCGTCGCAATCGACACCCCTTATCTGGATGATGCGCTGGAGTTAACCCGCCGCATTAAGGATCAGGTGGGCGGGATTAAGCTTGGCCTCGAATTTTTCTGTGCCAACGGACATCACGGTGTGCACGAAATTCAAAAGCTCGGCCTGCCGATCTTTCTTGATCTAAAACTGCACGACATTCCCAATACCGTTGCCAAGGCGATGCAGGCGATCAATACATTGGAGCCCGCTATCGTGACCATCCATGCCGCAGGGGGCCGCGCGATGATGGAAGATGCCAAGGCCGCCGCCGGTGCGCATACCAAAGTCGTCGCTGTTACCGTGCTGACGAGCCTTGACGACCATGACCTTAATCGCGTTGGCGTGCCTGACTCGCCTGATCTCCAAGTAGCCCGATTGGCGGCATTGGCGCAGGAAGCCGGGCTCGACGGCATCGTGTGCTCAGGGCATGAAGTAAAAGCGGTTAAAAAGAGTTGGAAGGACGGGTTTTTCGTTGTTCCGGGTCTTCGTCCCGCCGGCGGCACCAGCGCGGACCAAAAACGCACAGTCACCCCGCGCCAGGCGCGCGACGACGGCGCAAGTATTTTGGTAATCGGGCGTCCAATTACCAAGGCCGAAAGCCCCGAAGATGCAGCGCGAGCGTTATTGGGTTCGCTGTAAGCACATAAGTGTTAGCTTGGTGGAATAATTACCGGTTTTTCGACCGGACGATATGCGACCTTACGCTTCTCGGTTCGGCATCCAGATTAATGGTCACCCTGAACTTGTTTCAGGGTCTTAATCTGAGACTGCAAAAAGTAGGATGCTGAACCAAGTTCAGCATGACGGGAATGATCTCTTCCGTTATTAGCGCGCCATGCAAACCCAAATTAAAATCTGCGGCCTTAAAGACGAAGCAAGCATCGATGCCGCTGCCAAAGCTGGCGCGACTCATGTTGGCCTTGTCCATTTCGAAAAAAGCCCGCGGCATGTTGCGCTTGAACAAGCCGCTGCATTGCGGATGCGCGCACCAGCCAGCCTGAAGGTCGTCCTGCTGCTCGTGAACGCAGAGCCCGGTTATACCGCCAAGGCAATCGAAGTGGTTAAGCCCGATATCTTGCAATTTCACGGGTCAGAAACGCATCAATGGTTGCGCGTGTTGAAAAGCGCTGTCGACATCGAAATCTGGAAAGCCTTTGGCGTGAAGGACGCAGTAACGCTTAAAAACGCGGACCAATATGAAGGTGCGGCCGACCTCATCCTGTTCGATGCGCCTGCCCAAGCATTGCCCGGTGGTACCGGCACTCGGTTCGACTGGTCGTTGCTAACGGAACATAAGCACAAGCTGCCATGGGGACTTGCAGGTGGTCTGAACCCTGACAATGTCAGCGAAGCCCTGCGGCAAACACGCGCGCAACTGGTCGATACGTCGTCTGGCGTTGAATCCGCGCCGGGCATCAAGGATATGGACAAGATTGCGGCCTTCTGCCAAGCGGTCCGCAACCATGACAATAGCTGAACTCACCCCAAACTCATTCCGCAACCAACCTGACGAACGCGGCCATTTCGGCCAGTTCGGCGGGCGCTATGTCGCCGAAACGCTCATGCCGCTCGTGCTGGATCTCGAACGCGAATATCGCGCCGCCAAACAGGACCCGGCTTTTGCCGCGCAATTCGATGATTTGCTTGAGCATTATGTCGGCCGTCCCTCGCCGCTTTATTATGCCGAGCGGCTGACCGACGAAGTCCGCAAGGACGCGCCCGCAAGCAAAGGTGCGCAAATCTGGTTCAAGCGCGATGAGCTAAACCACACCGGCGCGCACAAGATCAACAACTGCATTGGCCAGATTTTGCTCGCTATCCGCATGGGTAAGACTCGGATTATCGCCGAAACCGGCGCTGGCCAGCATGGCGTTGCCACCGCGACGGTCTGCGCGCGTTTTGGCTTGCCTTGCTTCATCTATATGGGCGCGAAGGACATCGAGCGGCAGCAGCCCAATGTCTTCCGCATGCGCTTATTGGGCGCGGAAGTAATTCCCGTCACCAGCGGCGCTGGCACCTTGAAAGACGCGATGAACGAAGGACTTCGCGACTGGGTCGCCAATGTCCATGACACTTTCTACATCATCGGCACAGCCGCTGGCCCACATCCCTATCCAGAATTGGTCCGCGATTTCCAAAGCGTGATCGGCAAGGAAGCCCGCGCGCAGATGCTCTCGCGGATCAACCGCCTGCCCGATTTGCTGGTTGCGGCCATCGGCGGCGGTTCAAATGCCATTGGCCTGTTTCATCCCTTTTTGGATGACAAAGAGGTCGAGATGCTCGGTATTGAGGCGGCCGGTCATGGTCTTGAAAAAGAACATGCTGCAAGCCTTGCGGGCGGACGCCCCGGTATTTTGCACGGCAACAAAACCTATCTGCTTCAGGACGACGACGGTCAGATCGCGGAAGCGCATTCGATTTCGGCTGGCCTCGATTATCCCGGCATTGGACCGGAGCATAGCTGGCTCAAGGAAATCGGCCGCGTGCGGTATGACAGCGTGACCGACAAGGAAGCGCTCGCTGCGTTTCAATTGCTCTGCCGCACGGAAGGCATCATCCCGGCGCTTGAGCCTGCCCACGCGATTGCAGCGGTTGAGCGCGAAGCCAAGAATATGGACCGTGACCAGATTATCCTCGCCAACTTGTGCGGGCGTGGTGACAAGGATATCTTCACCGTTGCCGAGGCTTTGGGGACGACGATATGATCAAGAAGGTATTTGACGAGTTCTTTCGTGTCATTGGCTTTTTTTCAACTATCGTAATTTCATATAGTTTTGTGAGAAGCGCGATCAACGGTCAGCCACCTGAGTTTCCATTGTCAGGCGATCTGGTGTCATGGCTTGTTCTGGCCATAGCCGCGTTGGCCGGCGCATTTGTAAGACAGCGAAAGTCGCAGTTATGACCCGTCTTTCCCTAGCTTTCGCCAAACCCCACCCAGCCCTCGTCGCGTTCATCACTGCGGGTGATGGCGACACGGCGGCCAATCTCGATGCGCTCGTCGCGGGTGGTGCCGATGTCATCGAACTCGGCATGCCATTCACGGACCCAATGGCCGACGGCCCCGCCATTCAGGAAGCGAACATCCGCAGCCTGAATGCTGGCACCACAACGGCGGATATCTTCGACCTCGCCTCTGCATTCCGCAAACGCCATCCCGACACGCCCGTGGTACTGATGGGATATGCCAACCCGATGACAATCCGCGGCGGTGACTGGTTCGCGTCTGAATGCAATAAAGCGGGCGTTGATGGCGTCATCTGCGTCGACATTCCGCCAGAGGAAGACCCGGAGCTTGGCCCTGCTCTGCGCAGTGCGGGCATAGACCTCATTCGCCTCGCAACGCCCACGACCGATACGGCGCGTTTGCCCGCCGTCCTCGATGGCGCATCTGGCTTTCTATACTATGTGTCAGTCGCTGGTATCACTGGTCTGCAGGTCGCGGCGCAGACAAGCATTGATGAGGCGGTGGCGCGGCTAAAGGCCCACACGGACCTGCCCGTTGCTGTTGGCTTTGGCGTTCGCACGCCTGAACAAGCTGCCAACATCGCACGTGTTGCTGATGGCGTTGTGGTGGGTTCCGCAATCGTTGAACTCGTTGCCAAACATGGTGTGAACGCCGCTGGTCCCGTTGGCGATTATGTGGCATCGCTGAAGCAAGCAATCGTCACAGCCAGAAAGGCCTATGCATGAACTGGGTCACCCGCGTCCGTAACGCTATTCCGTTCATCGCCAAGCGCGAAACGGCCGAAACCCTCTGGCACAAGTGCAAGGGTTGTCAGGCAATGATCTTCCTCAAGGAATTTGAGGAAAACGAATCTGTCTGCCCCAAATGCGACCATCATGGCCGCATTGGCCCCGCGGAACGCTTTGCCGCTCTGTTCGACGACGACAGCTATGATGTGCTGAAGCCGCCCGTTGTCGGCGAAGACCCGTTGAAGTTCAAAGATACGAAAAAATATATCGACCGCATCAAAGCCGCGCGCCTCGCAACGGGCGAGCAGGACGCGATGATGAGCGCGCGTGGCGAAATCAATGGCCAGCCTGTCGTCGTCAGTGTTCAGGATTTCGCTTTCATGGGCGGTTCCATGGGCATGGCTGTGGGCGAAGCGTTCATTGACGCTGTAAAGGCCGCGATCCGCGCCAAATGCCCTTACATCAT
>JBKBTH010000065.1:0-7794 GCA_046290915.1 Sphingorhabdus sp. | reverse complement strand
AATGCTGTCATGCTGGGGCATTAACACGGCCTATGAACAAAACTCTCCTTCTCCTCGCCCCGTTGTCGATGCTCGCTTTGGCAGCATGCAACAAAACCGAAACCCCTGCCGAAAGTGAAGCCACTGCGGCAACCGCAACTGCGGCGGAAGTGGAATTGCCGCCCGCAATTACGGCGACTGGTACCTATCGTTGTGCTGACAACAGCATATTATATGTCGATTTCTTGGGTGAGAATGAAGCCGCCGACATCCGCGTAGGTGAAAAATCAGCAATGGCTGTTCGCGTCACTGCGCCGAAGGCAGAAGTACCCGCCGCTGATGCGGCCGCAACGGCTGCGACAGAAACCGCACCTGCTGGTCCAATGAAATCGGCTGATGGCGAAAGCTCGCTTTCGGGCAGCGGCAACCAAATCAACGTTAAGCTTGCCGGCAAGGGCGCACAGACCTGCAAAAGCAGCTAAGCTATTTTTCATTATCACGAAGAGGGGTCGGAATTTCCGGCCCCTTTTTCTTAAACGCCCGACTTCAGCAACCAGTCGTGGAAAATTTTGACGGCACGCTGCTTGAGCGCGCGTGGCCGGCACACGAACCAATAGCTGTATGGGCTTTCGACCTCTGTATCGAAAAGACGCGTAAGGCGCGGGTCGCGGGCATCGGAAAAATGGCTTCCGTGCATGATGGCGACACCAAGCCCGTTGGCTGCAGCTTCAAGCATCAGCGCACCGCTATCCAGGCTATCAATTGCCGCCGGTTTTAAACGCGGTACGCCCATCGCCTGACGCCATGCATCGAATATCATGGGCATGTCGCTATGGACCATGACTGTGTGCTTGGCCAAATCTTCAGGCTTTTGCACATTGTGTTCTTTCGCCCACTGTTCCGAGGCAATGGCATAGACAAGGTTGCGGTCCAGACGGACGCTGTAAAGTTTTGGGTCAACCTCGGCAGCGATAATGATTGCGGCATCAACCACGTCACCCAGCAGATTTTCTGCATGGCCGGATGTGTCAACATCGATATGCAATTTGGGGAAAGCTTTGCGCAGTTCAGGAAGGCGCGGGATCAGGCGTTGTGAACCGAAGAGCGGCAGTAAACCAAGGCGCAGGCGATATTCGCCGCCACGGCCCGCAAGCTCTTCTACGGCTTCGGCCATCGCGTCCATGGCGGGTTCAACAGCAGCAAGCAGCGTCTCGCCGTCCGCGTTGATCACCATTGCTTGCGCGCGACGGTCAAAAAGCGATTTGCCAATAAAGTCCTCAAGCGCCTTGATGCGACGGCTTAGGGCAGGGGGCGATAATGCCAGTTCACTGGCCGCAGCTTTGGCTGAACCCAATTTGGCTACACGCAAAAAGGCTTCCAATGATCGTAATGGGGGCAATCTGCGCATATCATCTCCTTATTTTGTCGCAGCGCAACAAAAATGGTTTGATCCTGCGATCGTGCAAGTGCCGCAGAATTCAGTAAAATCTTATAAATTGCGGTTGCATGATTTGCAACTGCTATTGCACTGTTCGCACTTGCACAAAAAATGAAACATCGCCATACGGGAAAAGCCTTATAGGCATCCTCTCCTAAAGACTTTTTCAGGGTCGACTTCGGTCGGCCCTTTTTTTGCGTAAAATCTGCGTTCGCTAGTCGCAATTTTCGGAACAAGATATACTTTGGTGTCTTAACGATAATGAGGCAGCCCATGTCCCCGAAATCAAAATCCCCGAAATTACAGGTCGCGAACGCCAAATTGGAAGATTCAGGGCGCGGCCTTGCACGCATGTCGCTGCAATTCATGGCTGCCAATGGCATCGCACAAGGCGATGTCATCGAAATCTTGGGCAAGCGCAGCACGGCAGCGCGCGCTGTCGACCCTTATACAGAGGATGAAGGCCTTGAGGTCGTTCGCCTCGACGGTTTGCAACGCGCGAATGCGGGTGTGGGCGCTGGCGATTATGTTGAAGTCCGCAAGGTAACGTCCAAGCCAGCAACAAAGGTTGTGTTTGCGCCCGCCCAGCGCGAAATCCGGCTTGAAGGTCCGTCCCAAGCGCTGAAGCGCAGCTTTTTGGGCCGTCCCGTTATTGCAGGCGATGTTGTGGCAACGCATGGGCAGCAGCGCGTTGCGCCCGACGACATGCCGCCGCAACTGCGGCAGATGCTCGCCGCGCCCGCGTTCGCGTTGGCTGAAATTCGGCTGACGGTTATTTCGACAGTTCCCAAAGGCATTGTCCACATCGACAACGATACCGAAGTGGAATTGCGCGCTGAGTTTGCTGAAGCCAAGGAGGGCCGGCGCGCAGACGTCACGTATGACGACCTTGGCGGTATGGGTGATACAATCAAGCAACTCCGCGAAATGGTCGAATTGCCGTTGCGCTATCCCGAATTGTTCACGCGCTTGGGTGTCGATCCGCCGCGCGGCGTTTTGTTGCATGGCCCGCCCGGCACGGGAAAGACTCGGCTGGCCCGCGCAGTGGCCAACGAAAGCGAAGCCGAGTTCTTTTTGATCAACGGACCTGAAATCATGGGCTCGGCCTATGGCGAGTCGGAAAAGAAGCTGCGCGAGATATTTGAAGCTGCGACTAAGGCTGCGCCGTCGATATTGTTCATCGACGAAATTGATTCGATCGCACCAAAGCGCGACCAAGTGCATGGTGAAGCTGAAAAGCGGCTGGTGGCGCAGCTGCTGACCCTTATGGACGGGCTTGAGCCGCGGACGAACCTCGTCGTCATTGCGGCGACGAACCGGCCCGATGCCATTGATGAGGCGCTTCGTCGCCCGGGCCGCTTTGACCGTGAAATCGTCGTTGGCGTTCCGGACGAGAGCGGCCGGCGCGAAATATTGGCGATTCATACACGTGGTATGCCGCTGGGTCCGCGAGTTGACCTTAAGGAACTTGCGCGGACGACCTATGGCTTTGTCGGCGCCGACCTGTCTTCATTGGCGCGTGAAGCCGCGATTGAGGCGGTGCGACGGATCATGCCCAAGCTTGATCTGGCCAGTGGCACCATTCCGCCTGAAATCCTTGAAAACCTGAAGGTCACCAGAGACGATTTCTTCGAAGCGCTGAAGCGCGTTCAGCCGTCCGCCATGCGCGAAGTCATGGTGCAGGCGCCAGATGTCCGCTGGGAGGATATCGGCGGGCTGGATGAGGCCCAGATGCGCTTAAAAGAGGGGGTGGAGCTACCCTTGCGAAACCCCGACGCATTCCGGCGCTTGGGAATTCGGCCAGCAAAAGGCTTCCTGCTTTATGGTCCGCCGGGGACGGGCAAGACCTTGCTTGCTAAAGCCGTCGCACGTGAAGCGGATGCCAATTTCATTGCGACCAAATCTTCGGACTTGCTGTCGAAATGGTATGGTGAAAGCGAACAGCAGATTGCGCGTCTTTTTGCCCGTGCGCGTCAGGTTGCACCATGTGTGATATTCTTCGACGAAATTGACAGCCTCGCGCCCATGCGCGGCGGCGGGCGCGGTGAACCTCAAGTTACCGAGCGCGTCGTCAACACATTACTCGCGGAAATGGATGGGCTTGAGGAATTGCAGTCGGTCGTGGTGATTGGCGCAACGAACCGGCCAACTTTGCTTGATCCAGCTCTATTGCGGCCGGGCCGGTTCGATGAGTTGGTTTATGTAACCGTTCCGGACAAGGGCGGGCGCAGAAGGATATTGGGTATCCACACCGCGAAAATGCCCATTGGCAAGGATGTGGACCTTGATGAAATTGCGGACAGGACCGACCGTTATACCGGTGCAGATTTGGAAGACCTGGTGCGCCGAGCTGGCCTGTTCGCGCTGCGCGAAGGCGGCAATGACGTGAAAGAAGTCAACATGGTCCACTTCAGCCAAGCGCTCAACGCGTCACGCGCCACCGTTACAGTAGAGATGGAAGAAGAATATGGTGCAATGGAAACCAAGCTAAAGGCCGCTGCGCTTCAACCACAGGGCATGGGCTTTGTCTCACCGGGCATGATGAAGCCGGTGCGGGATTCGAAGCATGAGCCTTAAGCTTCCTCGGGTACAATCAACGACCGTCGGCCCCATATGATCAGGAACACCAACGAGGCTGAGATAAGTATGAATGTTGCCGGCTCCCACCAGTTGAGCAACGCAACGCCCACGGCGGGCGCGAAAATATAGGCTGCGCCATTGATCGATGCGATTTTACCAGCGACGTCGCCTTGTTCGTGTCGTTTGACAGCCAGCGACGCGCCGGCGGTGAACCCTGGCCGGAATAGTCCAAAGCCCAATGACGCAATCGCGAAGCCCGTGCTGATGCCATAAAAATCCTGACTTACGCCGGTTAATATGGTCCCAATCAGCGCCAATATCGAACCCAAAAGCACAGAGCTACGCGCGGCGAGCGACAATATCGGGATCAGTCCCCATTGTGCCAACAGCGTCGCCATCGCGCCGATGAGCATCACGGAACCACTGGCTTGAACCGCTTCCCAAGGGCGATCTTGTAGCCCGAGGCGGTCGCGGACAAGGAAGCCGACGATGCCAAGGATAATCGCCTGTGCGTGGCCACCAATGAGGCCTGCAATCAGCCAAGAGGCCATTCGTTCATCGCGCCAAGGTAAGCGCACTTCGGCATGGGGCGCCGAGTCCAGCGCTTCGCCATCAACATCTTCGCTGTCGGGCGCGTTCATTGACGCGGAGTTCGGATAAGCGGCGACCGAACCGCGTGCCGCAAAGCGCGGGGTATCATTCGGCAACTGCATATACAGGGCGATCAGGACAGCGACACCAAAGGCGGCAAACATGATCAACGGCCCAGCAAGCCCAAAGGGCGGGAACAGCAAATAATGCGCCGTAGCGGGGCCAATGACCGTGCCCACGCCGAATGACGATGCAAGCATCGACAATGCCTTTGTTCGCTCTGCGCGTTCGGTTCGTGCGGCCACATAGGCTTGAACCGCAGGTGGGGCCGCGGAACCAAAACCACCGTAAAGGCTGCGGAAAATTGCAAAGAGTACAAATGTGACGACTGGGCCAATTAGGCCAGCAAGGCCAAGCCACAAGACCAGTCCGCAAAGGCCCATTGATGAAATGAAGCCAATCATGCCAACACCCATCAACTGTTTGCGACCCCTTCGGTCGGATAATCGGGCCCATTTGGGTGCAGTGATGACCCACAAAAGCGCAGACCAGCTAAATGCAAGGCTGACCAGCACGTCGGGCATATCGAGCTCGCTTGCAATAGCCGGCAATGCCGATTGCATCGCGGTATTGCCGGCAGCGGCAACAAGCATGACGAGGAAAAGTACGACGACGCGGCTAGTGGGTATGGCTTGAACGGCGCTCATGGTTTTTCCCAATCATAGCTGCGCGTCACTTCTGCGACATGCAGGCTGTAGTCACTGTACCAAAGATCGCGTCCGGAATTCCGGATTGCGGTATGTTCAGGGTGATCGCGCCATGCTTTCGCGCTGGCTTCAGTTTTCCAATAGCTGACCGTGATGCCTAGCCCGTCCTGCCCTCTTACCGAATCCATGGCGATATACCCCTCTTGTTGCGCAGCTAGCGTTTCCATCATGGCCGCTGCACGCGTATAGCCCGTCGCGTCAGCATCGGTCCGCTGCGCCACGAAAATCACTGAAATCGTTCCACGGGGAAACTGTACCATGCCCGTGGCATTAGGACCGAAATGTAAGGCAATGCAAGTCGGGTGGAACAGAATCTTGCCTAACGCAGTTGCATAAGCGGCCTCGATTTGCGACTGTCACAAATTCGTAACAACTGTCCCCGGACCCCTTGCATGACATTTTCTACATTGACGAAAACGACGATGCTTGACCGCATCAAAAGCCGGGCCAGCCAGTTTTTTGGTCCGTGGGGTGTTTTTTTCAAAGGCTTTATCAAACACCCTGTGATGGTCGGTTCAATCATTCCGTCTTCCTCCAAGACGGTCAAAAAGATGCTCGCGCCTGTCGACTGGGAGCATACCAAGCTGTTTGTTGAGTATGGACCGGGCATTGGAACATTCTGCCAGCCCGTGCTGGACCGTATGCGTCCCGATGCGACCTTGCTGGTCATCGATTTGAACGAAGACTTCATCGAATATCTGCGCCGCACCATCCGCGATAGTCGCTTTATTGCGGTTCATGGGTCAGCCGCGGACGTGAACCAGATCATCAACCAGTTCGGTTTTGAGCATGCTGACTATATATTGTCAGGGCTTCCTTTCTCGACACTGCCCGACAATCTTGGTCCGGTGATTGCGACGGAAACTGCAAAAGCTATCCGTCCAGGTGGGGCGTTTCTGGTGTACCAATTCCGCGCCCGCGCGCGCGATTTTATGACGCCACATTTTCGTAAAATCGATAGTGGGTATGAACCATGGAACATACTTCCATGCCACCTTTTTTGGGGCTGGAAAGAATAGTTACCGGTTGCGAAGCAGGCTGAACTTGATCCGTCGGCCGATGGTATAATCCATCGAATTCACGAGGAAATAGGCAAAGGCGCCCTTGAACCGGCTCCAAACATTGTCACGTCCCTTAAGCAAAACAGGCGTTTGTTCCTCGGATTGTGCAACCAGTCCGTCAATCAACGTGCGCATATACAGCGCGAGTGCCTCGTCCTTGATGCGCACCATGATTTCGAGGTTGATGAACATGCTACGGACATCAAGATTGGCAGAGCCGATATAGACCGCATCATCAATGACGATCAGCTTCATATGCAGACGGCGCGGCTGGAATTCGTAGATCTTTGCCCTGCGCCGCAAAAGGTAACGGTACAGCAATCTTGCCGCCGGAATGGTGGCGCCGTTGTCTGTTTTGCCCGCCAATATGAGGCGCGACCCTTTGTTCCGTTTCGATACCTTGGCCATCCGGCGCAATATCGTCTGCGAGGGGGAGAAATAGGCCGACGCAATGTCAAACCGTTTTCCGACCTCTAAAGATCGTTTGAACGTAAGCGCCCATGGCGAAATCCGGTTTGTCGGACCGCCCAACAGCCACTGGACCTCGCCAATGCCAGGTTGCCATTGCCGGATAATTGACCTGATTTTGCGATAGCGCACCTTCCCGCCAACCGACGTGCTTGCCATTTCGTCGAAATAGCGGGCGAGCCGAGGCACCTCAGGGCCAGAAATAACTACGCCCAAATCTTCCCAGTCATCATCGCCCGAGCGCCCGAAATATTGGTCGGTGATGTTGAAGCCCCCGACCAGCGCATGCGTGCCATCCGCTATCAGGATTTTCTGGTGATTACGGATGATGTAGCCCAATCCCTTGCGCGAGCTGAACGAATGATAGCTTCCGCCTGCATTCGTCAGTGCATCAAAAAAATGGTCGCTAATGTCGGCAGATCCAAAGCTGTCGATCATAAGCTGAACCTGCACACCGCGATTGGCCGCGTCTACCAACGCAGCCCGCACCTCGCGCCCGACCGAGTCATCAGCGAACATATAGAAGAACATCTGGATTGATCGTTCGGCTACGGCGATTAGGCGTAAGACCGCATCAAACCTGTCGTTCGGGGCATGAACGATATAGAGCTGGTGGCCAGCAACCTGGAACTGCTTTCCGGGAAACCCGGGGTTGCCTGATTGCGCTGCCATACTGCGGGTTACCGCTTTGCGCGACTTACGGCAAGCGGCCTGCCCTTTTCATTGACATTTTAACCCGCTGTCTTTAGGCGCGGGCAACTTCCCGAAATTTACGAAGAATCAGGAGCCAAGATGGCACGCGTTACTGTTGAAGATTGCATCGACAAGGTCACCAACCGGTTTGACCTCGTATTACTCGCCGCAGAACGCGCGCGTGAAATCGCTGGTGGTGCCGAACTGACTGTTGATC
>JBKBTH010000064.1:0-8036 GCA_046290915.1 Sphingorhabdus sp. | reverse complement strand
CAGTTGCGCCAGCGCGGGGCAGGGATGCCCGTCCTTCAAGGGCGTGGTCGCGGTGACATGGTTATTCAAATCGATGTGGAAACGCCTTCCAAACTTTCTGCGCGCCAGAAAGAAATCTTGCGCGAGTTCCGGGAAACCGAAACGGGTGAGGAATGCCCGCAGTCGACTGGTTTCTTTGATAAGCTCAAGGGCATTTGGGACGGCATCGCGCCGTGATTGGCGTGCTTGCCGCGCACGAATTTACAATTAATATCGTCTGTCGAAGGAGTCTCTCTATGCGTCATTTATTGGCTTCGGCTGCTCTTATTGCCTCCGGTCCTGTGCTCGCTCAGGATATGTCGAAGGTTGAAATTAAAACTGAACAAGTCGCGCCCGGCGTTGCTGTATTGTTTGGCGCCGGCGGCAACATTGGCGTGTCATACGGCGAAGACGGAACGATCCTGATCGATGACCAATTTGCCCCACTGACCGAGAAGATCCAGACCGCTGTATCGACGCTTGGCGCTCAGCCCGTGAAGTTTCTCGTCAACACCCATTGGCATTATGACCATACCGGCGGGAACGAAAATCTTGGCAAGGCCAACGCCGTCATCATGGCGCACGACAATGTCCGCGTTCGCATGGCGGCCGGGCAGGGGAACCAAAAACCCGCTGCTAAGGTCGCGCTGCCGGTCGTCACTTATGCCGACGGTCTGAAGCTGCATTTAAATGGCGAAGAAGTGCGCGTGATGCACATGCCCGCGGGCCATACCGACGGCGACTCCATCGTCCATTGGACCAAATCGAACGTCATCCACATGGGTGACCTGTTCTTTTTGCGGATGAGCTTCCCCTTTGTCGACGCAAGCAGCGGGGGAAATGTGCGCGGTGTTGTCACAGCAGCCGACAAGGTGCTGGCGATTGCGGACGACCAGACAAAGATTATCCCTGGCCACGGTCCCGTCGCGACCAAGGCTGACCTACAGCAGTATCGCAACATGGTTGCCGAAATTGTTGCCAAGGTTGAGGCTGGTATAAAGGCCGGCAAAACGCTTGAGCAAATCAAGGCAGAGCGCCCCGCAGATGGTTATGGCGTGAACCCCAGCGGGTTCATCACGGCGGACAAGTTCGTTGAGACAGTCTACACTATGGTGAAATAATCGGTCAGATTTCGATCTGATCAATCTCGTTTCGCAACGATGCGATGAGGGGCTGGACATATTTCAGCCGTTCCTGCTCCTCATCCAATATCGCATGGAAAACGAGCCTTTTGTAGGCCCGTACCCTGTTTTCGGCGAAGTCATGTCCGATGGGAAGTGACGACACTAATATATCGATCAGCCGTTCGGTCCCGTGCAACCGTCCCCAAAGATAATCATTCTCGCGATAAGACCGGCTGAAAAACGCGCCGAAATTGTTGAATTCAATGCCCTTCAACGTGGCCGCTGCGCCACCCTTGCGAATTGAATTGCAGTCTTCGGGTGAAATACGGTCCACTTTGACGGGGTCAAATTCATCGAAGCCTTCGTCCTGCAGCAATGGCAATGTGGCGATATCGTAAAGAGCATAACCGAGGTAACCGAGCAGCATTGCCCGGCGCGCCTCAACCGGCAGTGCCAGAAGCGCAGCGCACAATATCTCATCGACACACAGGTCCGTCTGGATGAGGTCGCGCTGTGATGCCAAATGGTTCATCAGCCCGGCAGGGTTGGTGACGCCCGCCTTTGCGGCGACAGCAAAATCAACGCCTAGAAACTCAGCCGTTTCCAAATCCAAATACATCGCCAGGCAGCGATAAATGGCGTCGCGCACTTTGGTAATGTCGCCATCTGGTACGTCGATAACATTTTCGACCTCTTCAGTGAGATGACGGGCCAAGAAGCGCAGTCGCCGAATTCTGAAGCGCAGGTCGTGCGTGCCGAAGAATGTGATGGACTGTTTGGTGGCTTGCTTGCTGCTGTCATGTGGCATGCGATCCAGCCCGTGTGCCCGGATTTCAGCCCACAGAGCGGTTCTCAGGTCACGGAAAAACCCGTTGGTTGCGTCGGGCAGGCTGCGGCGGGCCGTAGCAACAATATCGTCGACGACGCCTGCAATTTTTAAGTGACCGTAAGCCCGATAGCTGAAGCCAGCAGCAAGTATGGCCTTTTCCTGCGCAGATTGCCGCCATTTCTGCATGCGGATAGCTGTCGGCTGACTTAGGAACCAGGTCTTACCCAGCAACGCTTCGACGGTGGTTTCAACTTCGTTCCGCAGGCTATCGATGACTTGCCGCATCCGTTCGATCCGTTCCGACCGGCCGGTAATTTTCTCGAGACTGTCGCGGATTGGTTGCTCACGCGGGATGTTGGATGTCGCTCCGAATATCGTCGCGAAAAAGCCGGGCGGTTTGCGCGCAATATCGGGGCCGCCATCGGCACTGCGCCGCCCAAAACGGAAACTTGGCCGACCGGGCTTAGGGTCGATGTAAACGAAGCGGCGATCAACTTCGCGCCGCGCGGGGCGGTTGCGCAGGGCCGCTATCGCCTGATTGAACGGCGCATTGGCGAGCACCGATCCGTCAATCAACATCGTGTCCTCCGCCGCATTCGCCGCAAATTGCTGCGGCAATATGCGTTTCAGAAATGCGTTCCGCCCAAGCCACGGTACGTTCTCACGCTCAAGCAGGCGGTCGAGTTCGCGTACGGAAAAGGGCGGGAAAGCGCCCGGGAAGCTGGCCGTGGCGCGTGCTGCGAAGATGAGCTCGGCAATATCGGCAAGGCCCGTCCGGCCACGCGTGGAGAAATCAACGGTGATGCGGTGTTCTGACTCCGTCACCTCGGGCGGACTGTTCAGACGCAGGACTTGATCATGCCCGTTAAAATCAGTGACCGTCACAAACAGGTCGAGCGGTTGGTTGATTGGCAAAAGCGGCGATCCGGCATTGCTGGCCGCCATCGCCTTCAACGCATCCAGCAAAAGTTTGGAAAAGACATTCCCGCCAAAGGGTGGCGCGAACCAGCGGGCACGAACGAAGCGCGACAGCTTGGTTGCCACCTCTTCCTGTGCTTCCTTTGCGACCGTTCGTTCGACCGCTCCGCCGCGCCGCCGCAATATCATCCAAGCGATCGGTGTCGCCCAAAACTTAGAGAAGCGCGACAGCGGGCGGGCATCGGGGTCAAGCAGGACGTCAACATCGGCCATCTCAAGCCACATATCGGTCAGTGGTTCCAGCGACTGCCCTGTCACAATAGCTTGGGACAGAAATATGCCATTAATGCCGCCTGCGCTTGACCCAGCAATGATGTCGGTCAGTACGCGCAGTTTCGTTCCGCTGACCCGCGCCATTTCGGCGAGCAGGTCGTGGTATACGGCCTCGCTGCCGCCCGTGGCTGGAACTGAGTCATGAAACGCGCGGCTGGCGCGCACCATGTGCCAAATCTCGCGGGTGACGCCGTGCATGTAAATGGCAAGGCTAACCCCGCCATAACAAATGAGCGCCAGCCGGAGTTCTTTTTCACGCATGCCCGTGGTGTGACACCGGCAAAGGTCGTACGCAAGCACCGATGCGCGCTTTTTACAGCTTGAGTTCTTGATATGTTCTGATAGTTTCTACCCATGGCAAAGGCAAAGCGCAAATATGTATGTCAGGCATGCGGTTCAGAAGCGAACCGCTGGCAAGGGCAATGTGACGACTGCGGCGAATGGAATACGCTCGCGGAAGAAGCCAGCGCGACGGTCTTTGAACTCAAGCATCATCTGCATTCCGGAGGACGTTCAGTCGAGCTGTCTGGACTGAATACCGACATCAAGCTGCCTGATCGCGCGTCGACCGGCATTGCAGAATTTGACCGCGCGCTGGGTGGCGGCCTTGTGCCAGGTTCAGCGACTTTGCTGGGCGGTGACCCGGGCATCGGTAAATCGACTTTGTTGTTGCAGGCCGCAGCCAATTTGGCACGACGTGGGCTTAGCGTTGCGTATATTTCCGGCGAAGAAGCGGTTGATCAGGTTCGCCTGCGCGCACGGCGGCTTGGGCTGGGTGATGCGCCAGTACAATTGGCAGCAGCAACGTCGGTCCGCGATATATTGACCACTATGGGTAAGGGCGCTCCTCCAGCCTTGCTGGTGATTGACTCGATCCAGACGATGCACAGCGACCTAATTGAAGGCGCGCCGGGCACGGTCAGCCAAGTGCGGGCATCGGCGCAAGAGCTTATCCGATTTGCCAAAGAGCGGGGATCGGCATTGATGCTCGTTGGGCATGTCACCAAAGACGGTACGATTGCTGGGCCACGCGTGCTTGAACATATGGTCGACACCGTGCTCGCGTTTGAAGGTGAGCGAAGCCACCAATATCGCATATTGCGCGCATCCAAGAACCGCTTTGGCGGCACTGACGAGATCGGCGTTTTCGCGATGGCGGAAGAGGGTCTGACGGAGGTTGGTAACCCAAGCGCGCTGTTCCTGACGGACCGCGCAGAGCAAGTGACCGGCGCCACGGTCTTTCCTGCATTGGAAGGAACCCGCCCTGTACTCGTTGAAATTCAGGCGCTTACTGTTCGGCTATCCAGTGGGGCGACACCGCGCCGCGCCGTGGTGGGATGGGACAGCGGCAGGCTCGCCATGATACTGGCAGTGCTTGAGGCGCGCTGTGGCCTTAGCTTTTCGACCGCTGAAGTGTATCTCAACATCGCTGGTGGCTATCGTATTTCGGACCCTGCTGCTGACCTTGCGGTTGCTGCTGCCTTGGTATCGGCATTGGCGGAACGGCCTTTGCCGTCCGATGCTGTCCTGTTCGGTGAAGTGGCTTTGTCGGGCGAAATTCGTCCGGTTGCACATGGTGCTTTGCGCCTAAAGGAATCGGCCAAGCTTGGTTTCAGCCGCGCACTTGTTCCGCCATCGGTGAAGGGACAGGCAGGAATTTCGACGCAAGAGTTCCGGACGCTGGCCAATCTCGTTGACCATATGCTGGGACGTCACTAAATCCATTTTTCGGTCATATCATATTAGACAGAACGCAAGCGGTTTGGCGGCTTGAATGGCCATTTTGGCGCACTGGGGCGATGTGCGATGGATTTATGGATTGGGCAGCAGGGTTAAATGACCGCACTTGATATCATCGTATTGTTCCTGCTCGGCAGCGGAGCCATTTTCGGCTTCTTGCGCGGTTTTGTTCAAGAAGCGCTGTCGATGATCGCATGGATATTGATTATCGCAGCCGTCCGCGTGCTCCATTCCCCAGCAACGTCGGCATTGGCAGAAGCCATTGGCTCGGAAACAAGTGCTGCCGTTGTTGCGTTTCTTGCGATTGTTATCGTCATTTACGCATTGGGCAAATGGATCGCGAAATCGATTGGCGCGAGATCGCGCAAGTCCGTTTTGGGGCCAATTGACCGTGTCTTGGGCTTTGGCTTCGGCATGCTTAAGGGTTTGATTATGGCGACGCTGATTTTTCTATTGCTCGTCATGGGGTATGACATGTTCCTCGGTGCGGATGAGGTTCGCCCTGAGTGGATGACACAATCGCGCACCTATCCGCTGCTGAACGCAAGCGGCGACGCGATGTCCGATTTCGTACGTGACAGCCGTGCTGCGGACGACGCTTCAACTGGAACGGCAGAGTGACGGACTCTGCTCTTTACAATCGCGACATACTCCGGCTCGCGACGGCATTGGTGGCGAATGACCACCTTGAAAATCCCGACGGGACCGCTGAGGTGCGATCGCCTGTGTGCGGGAGCCGAATGCAGGCGGATATCACGACCGACGCAAATGGACATATTGTCGGGCTGGCATTGCGCGCAAATGCCTGCGCTTTAGGGCAAGCCTCTGCTGCCATTTTACGGCAGAACGCCGATGGGTTGAGCTTGTCGGTTTTGAATGAGCTGCGCGACGGTATTGCGCATGCCTTAAAACGCGAAGGTGCAATGCCTGCCATTTGGCCCGAACTGGATCTGCTGTCGGCGGCAAGCGATTACCCGTCGCGACACGCAGCGATCTTGCTACCTTATGATGCCGTTCTCGCTGCGGCACAGAATATCAAAGAAAAAACCTGATGGAGGACGCGCCGCACAACCTTGTGGCGGACGTGATGCTCGGCGGAGTGGTGTTACTGGGCGCAGCCCTGGTTGCAGTGCTTATATTCCGGCGTCTGGGGCTTGGCGCTGTTCTTGGATATCTGGTTGCCGGTATCGCCATTGGCCCGGACGGACTTGGCCTGATCGACGCACCAGAGACCATATTGGCCTATTCGGAAATCGGCATCATATTGCTGCTTTTTCTTGTGGGGCTAGAACTGTCGCCTGGCCGGTTGTGGCTGTTGCGCAAAGATATTTTGCTGTTCGGTCCGCTGCAGGTAACCCTGTGCGGCCTTGGCATGTTTGCCATCATTCACCTCGCCATGCCGACGTTCAGTTGGGAAGCCGCATTGGTGCTTGGACTTCCGCTCGCTTTGTCATCAACCGCGCAGGTTCTGCCCCTGCTGCAATCGCGTGGCCGGATGAAAACCGATTATGGTGAGAAAAGCTTTTCCATCTTGCTGTTTCAGGACATTTCGATTGTCCCATTGCTGACGATCGTGGCGGCGTTGTCGCGTGCGCCCGCGGATGAAGGCGCAATCACTGGCTGGCGGCTTGTCGTATATGCGGTTCTTGCCATCGTCGGGCTGGTGCTCGCCGGACGCTATTTGCTGTCGCCATTATTGCGGCTTGTCGGCAAAATTTCCGAACGAGAGTTGTTCATTGTAACAGGACTGTTCACTGTCTGCGTCAGCGCGGCGGTCATGCAGTCGATTGGCGTATCGCCTGCTCTGGGTGCATTCGTTGCAGGGGTCATGCTCGCAGAATCCCCTTACCGGCACGAGCTTGAGGCCGATATCGACCCGTTTCGCTCTATCTTGCTCGGTCTATTCTTCCTTGCGGTCGGCATGTTGTTGGATGTCGACGTCATCCTCGCGCAGCCCTTGTTTGTCGCCGGGCTTGCGCTTGCGTTGGTGGCCGTCAAAATTGCTATCATCTTTGCGCTTGGCCGGTTCTTCGGGCTGAAGAGCAAGCCGTCGATCATCATGGCGATGCTGTTGAGCCAGGGCGGCGAATTTGCCTTTGTGTTGTTTACCGCAGCGCAACAGGCGTTGTTGATTGAACCAGAAGCGGCAAGCCTGTTTGGCGCTGTTGTAACGCTGTCGATGGCATCAACGCCGTTCCTTGTGATTATTGCCGGCAAGTTGGCGGCGCGTAAGACGAATAGCGAAACGCAGTTAGATGACCCTGAATTGGCATCGCAAGCTAATGTCATCATCGTCGGTCATGGCCGGTTCGGGCAACAAGTGTCACAGATCATGCAGGCAGCAGGACGTTCGGTAACGCTTATCGACATCAACCCGCAAACCATCGACCGAAGCAGCGAATTTGGTTTCAAGGTGTTCTACGGCGATGGCACGCGCATTGATCTACTGCAGCGGGCAGGGGGCGAAGATGCGCAGGCGATATTCTTCTGCATCGATGACCGGCATATGACAGCCGAGTCACTCATGCCGGTGCGCGAGACATTTCCACGCACCAAGTTGTTCGTGCGCGCTTATGACAGGCAACAGGCGCTGGCATTGATGGAAGACGAAGGCATCACGATCATGCGCGAGGTTTTCGAATCCTCAATCCGCATGTCGGTCGATGCGCTTAAATTCTTTGGGACTGACCGCGAGGCAATTCACGAAATCATCTCTGAATTCCGCCGACGTGACCGAAGCCGTCTCAAAGCGCAGTTCTCAAGCGGCGATATGCACGCGGGTAAACAGCATAGCTTTGGCGGCGATGATTCGGATGATTTCCTAATCGCTCAGGATTGAGCTTCGTCGTCGAGGAAAGCAGCGACGTCGTCCAGCACGACGTCCTTGGACAAGAATGTCTGGCCAATCCCCTTGGCCAGCAGGAACGGCAAAGTCCCTCCGCTCATCTTTTTGTCGTGCCGCATATAATCCACCAGCGTTGCGCCGTTTGCGGTCACGCCCGCATCTGACAGCGTGGTGGGCAAGCCAGCGCGCTTCAGCAGCTGCGAGACGCGCGCTGCATCCTCTGCTGCGC
>JBKBTH010000063.1:0-8164 GCA_046290915.1 Sphingorhabdus sp. | reverse complement strand
CAGGTTCGTTCCTGATGAGGGCGTCAAACATGGAGCCGCGCTCCTTCCGCGTCATAAAAAACCATGCCGCTCACTTTCGCCTCATGCGTTTTGCCCGGCATCGGAATATACAATGTATCGCCCATCATCCCCTGCCCACCGGCCACTAAGGCAAGAGCAATCGACCGCCCGAGCGTTTCGCTCCAATAAGACGACGTCACATGCCCAATCATAGTCATCGGGACCGGCTGGCGCGGATCGGCAACAATCTGCGCGCCTTCTTCCAGTACGACATTCGGATCATCGGTCAGAAGCCCGACCAACTGCTTACGGCCCGAGGCAACAATATCAGGCCGCGCCAGTGATCGTTTCCCGACAAAATCCGGCTTTTTCTTGCCGACCGCCCAATCGAGACCGGCATCAAATGGGGTTACCGTGCCGTCGGTATCTTGCCCAACGATGATGAAGCCCTTTTCGGCGCGCAGCACGTGCATAGCCTCCGTGCCGTAGGGCGTGATGTTATATTTCGCGCCCTCTTCCATCAACCGTTCCCACAAAAAGCGGCCATAAACGGTCGGCACGTTGATTTCAAAACCAAGCTCACCCGTGAAGCTCACCCGGAACAGGCGCGTTGGAATGCCGCAGATCGTTCCTTCGCGGATCGCCATATGCGGGAAAGCGTCGGCGGACAGGTCAATTCCGTCCACCAAAGGCTCCAATAACTTGCGCGCATTCGGACCTTGCAGCGCAATAACGGCATATTGCTCGGTCGTACTGGTAAGCCAAACATCAAGATCGGGCCATTCAGTCTGGAGATAGTCCTCCATCATGTTCAGCACCCGCGCGGCACCACCGGTCGTGGTGGTCAGATGAAAGCGGTCGGGGGCCAACCGCGCCGACACGCCGTCATCGGTGATGAAGCCATCCTCTTTCAAGAGCAGCCCATAACGGCAACGCCCTGGCTCAAGCGCTTTCCAAGGGTTGGTGTACATACGGTTGAGGAATTCCGCTGCATCCGGGCCAACGACTTCAATCTTGCCCAAGGTCGACGCATCAAAGATGCCGAGTGACGACCGCACAGCAACGCATTCGCGGTTAACCGCCGCGTGCATGTCCTCGCCGATTTTCGGAAAGTAACGCGCGCGCCGCCACTGGGCAGCCAGTTCGAACACCGCGCCATTTTCGTCGGCCCAGCTGTCGATATTTGTTGTCCGCGTCGGTTGAAACAATGCTCCCTTCGCATGGCCCGCCAACGCGCCAAAAGTCTGCGGCGTATAAGGCGGGCGAAAGCTTGTGAGGCCAATATCAGTGACCGGCTTGGCCAGCGCTGTCGATGCAATCTGCAAGCCATTGAGGTTCGATGTCTTTCCCTGATCGGTCGCCATGCCGTTCGTCGTATAGCGCTTGATATGTTCTATAGACCGAAAGCCCTCACGCACCGCCAGCTTGATATCTTTCGCAGTGACATCATTCTGGAAATCGACGAAGGCCTTGATATGGCTTTGGTCCTTTGGTGTCGGCAACACATCAATGATCACGCCGTTGCCAAAATCCCAGTCGCCTGAACACGCCCCGGCACAGCGAACATTCTCATTCGGTTGATCGGGAACATACGCGCCGATGTTATCGCGCCATACAAGCGATCCTTTGCTGTGCGACCACAAATGTACGCTGGGCGTCCAGCCACCCGCCATCAACAGCGTATCGCAATCCACGCGCGCGCTCACATTATCGCCATTATTACATATCTGGATGGATGTGACCCGACGCCTGCCATTTACGCCGGTGACGCTATGGTTCAGGTAAGCCTTGATACCCAAGCGCTCCGCTTCTTGCCTTAGCGCGCTATCCACGTCATTGCGTACGTCGATAATCGCGGCGATGCCGACACCCGCTTTCGCCAAAGCGAACACATCGTGCCATCCGCTGTCATGTGCGGCCATAAGCGCGACCGACTTGCCAACCGCAACGCCGTATCGATTGGCAAAAACCTTCGCGGCGGACGACAGCATTACGCCGGGTGTGTCGTTGCCGTCAAAAACGAGCGGTCGTTCAATCGCACCTTGCGCAAGTACCACTTCACCTGCCCGTATCCGCCATAATTTCTCGCGCGCACCGTCCGAATTGTCCGGCAAGTGATCGGTCAACCGCTGCACTGCGCCGATGAAATTGTCGTGATAATAGCCAAACGCCGTAGTGCGGTTCAGTATCGTGACATTGGGTGCATCATTTAGCGCTCTGCGACTGCGCTCCAACCACGGCCATAACGCAGGATCCGCCAACGCGCCGCCGCCAAGTTCATCCTGTTCGTCGATCAGGACGATCCGCTTGTTTGAGCCCATCGCCTCCAATGCGGCATCAATGCCGGCGGGTCCCGCGCCAACAATCAGCAGGTCGCAATGGGCATAGGTTGACGCATAAGTGTCAGGGTCTTCGGCAGTCGGTGCATCGCCAAGCCCCGCCATTTTCCGGATCGCTGGTTCATACAGCTTCTCCCAAAAGGAACGCGGCCACATGAAGGTTTTGTTATAAAAACCAGCCGGGAAAAAAATACCCAGCCGGTCGTTGATGGCGCCAAAATCGGTCTTGAGCGAAGGCCAGCGATTTTGACTGAACGCATTCAATCCGGAATGAATTTCAACGTTCGTCGCACGCAGATTAGGCGTGAAACGACCCGCTCCCCGATCCACCGATATGAGGGCGTTAGGCTCCTCACTGCCCGCTGCCATGACTCCACGCGGGCGGTGATATTTGAAGGATCGGCCGAACAGAGTGACGCCGTTGGCCAGCAGCGCAGACGCCAGGGTGTCGCCAGCAAAGCCATGATAGGACTTACCGTCGAAGCTGAATTGAACAGACTGACCTCGGTCAACGCGCCCGCCGGTTTCAAGACGAAAGCCACTCATCGACGCGGTTCCCCGGCTTTATATGTTGTTTCAAATTTATCGGTCACCGTATCGCGTACCGCGTTGAAGAAACGGCCGCAGCCATGCACATGGCGCCAGCGTTCATGATGCCGCCCGCGCGGATTGGCGCGAATGAAAAGATACGCCTCCCACTCTTCGTCGCTTTGGCTCGACGGGTCCAATGGGCGGGCAACATGCGCTTGTCCCGCATTGGCAAACTCAATCTCGGGGCGCTTCTCGTCACAATAAGGGCAATGAATTAAGATCATCAGTGTGCCACCGCCGCCGCTGCCGCCTCATCAATCAATCGTCCATTGCGGAAGCGGTCGAGATTGAATGGCGCGTTGATGGAATGCGGCTCGTCCTTTGCCATGGTGTAAGCCAGCAAATCCCCTGCCCCAGGCGTCGCCTTAAAGCCGCCAGTTCCCCAGCCGCAGTTGACATAGAGTCCCTTGACCGGTGTCTTGCCCAATATCGGTGAACGGTCGGGCGTCACATCGACAATCCCGCCCCATGTCCGCAACATCCGCATCCGCCGGTAAATCGGGAAAATCTCGCAAATGGCGGCCAGCGTATGTTCGATTATGTGCAGCGCACCGCGTTGCGAATAGCTGACATACTGGTCAGTACCTGCACCAATGACCAATTCGCCTTTGTCAGACTGGCTCATATACGCATGGACTGTGTTCGACATAACGACGCAAGGGAAGGTCGGTTTGACTGGCTCTGAAACCAGCGCCTGCAACGGGTAGCTTTCCAATGGAAAGTCCAGACCGGCCATCTGCATAACGACAGACGTATTACCCGCCGCTGAAACGCCAATACGCTTTGTGGCGATAGAACCGCGGGTGGTTTCCACGCCCTCAACCGCGCCATCGGCACCGCGTCTTATACCCGTTACGGCGCAATTCTGGATGATATCAACGCCCAGCGCTGCCGCTGCGCGTGCATAGCCCCAGGCAACGGAATCATGCCGCGCTGTTCCGCCACGTCTTTGCAATGCAGCCCCCAAAACGGGATGCCGCGCGTCGGGCGAAATGTTCAAGGGCGGACAATAGTCTTTTGCCTGCTGCGGCGTGAGCCATTCATTGTCGACACCGTTCAGCCGGTTTGCATTGACATGCCGCTGAAGGCTTTGCACGTCATGCACATTGTGCGCGAGCATCATGACGCCGCGTTTGGAATACATGACGTTGTAGTTTAGTTCCTGACTCAGCCCATCCCAAAGCTTCACCGCATGATCATAAAGATGCGCGCTTTCGTCATAGAGATAATTGGAACGGATAATCGTGGTGTTTCGGCCGGTATTGCCGCCGCCGATCCAGCCTTTTTCAAGCACAGCGACATTGGTAATTCCATATTTTTTGGCGAGATAATAAGCCGCGCCCAACCCATGCCCGCCACCGCCAATTATGATCGCATCATAGGCAGGCTTTGGTGCGGCATCGGGCCATTGCTCGGGCCAATCCTGATGTCCGCCAAGCGCTTTGGCGAAAAGACTGAAGGCGCTGAAACGGGTCATGATATGCTTTCAAGTGCGGCCTTGGCGTGGCTCACGTAGAAATTCTTGAATTCTTCGACCAGCTTTTCCTCCACGGCATATCGACCTTGAATATAACCATCATTGGATATGCCGCGATGATTGATCATCGAAAAATGCCCATCCTGTTGATTGGTTTTGCGCCACAATGCGGCCAGATGATCGGGATCATAATCGACGCCCTCAACTGCATCTTCATGAACTAGCCAGCTCGTGCGCAGCAATGTCTTGTCGGGCGAAATCGGCGTTAGCGAAAATGTCACGACATGATCGCAGCAGAAATGGTGCCAGCTATTGGGCTGAGTCCAAACAGACAGGCTGGACGTTTCAGGCGCAGTAAATGGCCCTATCAATTTTTGACATGCCAGCTTGCCATCTATCGACTGCGTTACCGCACCATTCGCCAGCGCCAACCGCGCAATCCGGTGCCACCAGCCGTCGGGAAACTCGATAAGGTCATGATCAATGCCAAGTGCTTTCCACTCTTCATGCTTCGCCGCATCATCGGGGGCATCTTTGCCAAACCCGGTTGTCCCAAGCACGCTAATCAGTTCGGGATGACCGACGTCGCAATGGTAACATTCACGATTATTTTCCATCACCAATTTCCAGTTGGCGTCTTCGATATAATTGTCCTGAACAACGACCTTCAGCTTTTCGATGTCATACACCGCAATCTGTGCGGATATGTCAGCCTTCACGCGGTCAATCGGCGGCGGATTGTCGCTTAGGCAGATGAAAATTAGCCCGCCGACATTTTCCAGCGACACCGGCGACAGGCCGTGGTCCGCCTTGTCGAAATCATCTGCCATGCTGCGCGCAGCCAACAACTGCCCATCAAGGCCATATGTCCACTGATGGTAGGGACACATTAATCGCGGCGCCCGTCCGCGCTGTTCCAGGCAGATTTTGGCCCCGCGATGCCGGCAGCTGTTCCAGAATGCACGCACTTGCATGTCTCGGCCACGCACGATGATGATGGAATTATGCGCCAATTCGAACACGAAAAAATCACCCGGGCTTTTCACATGCGCGACAGTACAGGCGTAAAGCCAGACAGATTTCAGCATGACCTGCGTGTCAAATTCGAACGCCTCGTCGCTGACATACAACGCGCGCGGCAGGGTGTGGCCTTTGCGATCCTGCGCGAGCAAATCAGCGATGGGGGCGAAACCAGACATCGATCTAGCTCTTCAGCGCATTGTTATCAGGGTCGAACGGCGAATCTGCGATGATCGTCGCTTTATGGCGTGTCCCCAAGATCGCGATTTCAAACTCGGTGCCCGGAATGGCCAAATCCGGCCGGACCATCGCAAGGGCAAGCGACTTGCCCACCCGCCAGCCATAACCGCCAGAGGTCACCCGCCCGACGACCTCATCGCCGTGATAAATCGGCTCCGATCCGCGTGCATCTGCATCGATTACATTGTGCAATTCCATCGTCACTAACGTGTTTGCGTTGCCGCGTTCCTGCCATGCAAGCAAAGCGTCACGCCCATGAAATGTCTGTTTCTTCAGGCTGATAAACCGCTCCAACCCGCTTTCAAACGCGGAATACTCAACCGACAATTCACGTGGGATCAGCTTGTAGCTTTTTTCGAGCGCCATCGACGTCATCGCCCGGATGCCGAACGGCTTAATCTCAAACTCGGCGCCGGCCTCCATCAGTTGGTCAAAAATATAATTCTGCATTTCGATGGGATGATGGATTTCCCAGCCAAGCTCGCCAATGAAATTGACGCGCAGGGCATCCACCTGCGCGAGGCCAATGCTCATTTTCTTACCCGTCAGCCATGGGAAGGCTCCATTGGATAGGTCTGTATCAGTCAGCTTAGCCAATACGTCACGCGAACGTGGCCCTGCCAGTACAAGCACGCCCATGGACGTTGTCAGCCGTTCAAAGGTGACCGACCCATCGCGCGGCATCGCCTTTTTTAGATAATCATGGTCATGCCGTTCGTATGCGCCTGCCGAGACCAGATAATAACGCTGCGGTGCCGCCTTATAGACAGTGAACTCGCTGCGCACGCCGCCCTTGTGGGTCAGCAGATAGGACAATGTGACGCGCCCGACTTTCTTCGGCACCGCATTTGTCAGCAACTGGTCAAGCCAGCCTTCTGCACCCGGCCCCGATATCTCGCATTTGGCAAAGGCGCTCATATCCTGAATGCCCACTTTTTCGTGCACATGGCGACATTCATTGCCGACATGCTCGAAATAGTTGGACCGGCGGAACGACCATTTCTCCCTGACCGGCGCACCCGCAACGACAGGATGATTGTCGTTCAAAAGCACGTCAGGCTTGTCGAGATCAGCCTCACTGAGCGCATAGCCCTCCGGCGCAAACCAGTTAGGCCGTTCCCATCCGAATACACTGCCGAACACCGCACCGAGCGCCTTCATCCGGTCGTAGCAAGGGGTGCGACGCAATGCGCGTCCCGCTTCGCGTTCTTCATCGGGATAATGTACGGTGAAAACCTTGGCGTAGGCTTCCTCGTTCTTTTCAATGAGGAATCCGCGTCCGGCATAATCGCCAAAGCGGCGCGGGTCGACGCCCATCATATCGATGGTCGGTTCACCATCGACAATCCAATGTGCCAATTGCCAACCAGCGCCCCCTGCGGCGGTAACGCCAAAGCTGTGACCTTCGTTGAGCCAGAAGTTTTTAAGGCCCCAAGCAGGGCCAACAATGGGCGACCCATCGGGCGTATATGCGATGGCGCCGTTATACACTCTCTTAATACCAACTTCGCCAAAGGCTGGCACGCGCTTCATTGCGGCAAGGATATAGGGTTCGAGCCGTTCAAGCGCATCGGGGAACAGTTCATATTCGCTGGTTGCAGCAGGGCCATCCACATAGCAAGCAGGCGCGCCCAACTCATATGGCCCCAACAACAGCCCGCCCGCTTCCTCACGCATGTAATAGCTCGCGTCAGATTCCCGCAGGACGCCCATTTCTGGCAAACCCGCTTTTTTGCGTGCCATGATTTCCGGATGCTGCTCGGTTACGATATACTGGTGCTCGACAGGGATCACGGGGATATCGAGGCCCACCATTGCCCCTGTCTGACGCGCGAAATTGCCCGAACAGGAAATGACGTGCTCGCAGGTGATGTCGCCCTGATCCGTCGAGATGAGCCATTCGCCATTTGGCTGCTGCGTGATCGCGGTGACTGTTGTGTTGCGATAGATGGTCGCACCGCGTTGCCGCGCGCCCTTGGCCAATGCCTGCGTTAGATCGGCGGGTTGGATATAACCATCATCGGGATGCTGGATCGCGCCAATGACGCCGTCCATGTCAGCAAGCGGCCAGATTTCTTTGACGTCGTTAGGGCTCAGGAAGTTGATGTCGACGCCAATGGTGCGCGCAACGCCCGCATAATAATGATATTCATCCATCCGGTCCTTGGTCGTCGCCAGCCGGATGTTCGTGACTTGCGAAAAACCTGCATGAAGGCCGGTCTCTGCCTCTAGCGTCGGGTATAATCCTACCGAATATTGGTGCAGCTTGCCGACTGAATAGCTCAGGTTAAAAAGAGGCAGAAGACCCGCAGCATGCCAGGTTGAACCGGAGGTCAACTCCTTGCGCTCAAGCAACACGACGTCGCTCCAGCCCATTTTGGCAAGATGATACAACGTGCTTACGCCGACGACGCCGCCACCAATTACAACCGCTCGTGCCGTGTTCTTCATGCCATCCACCAAATTTCGTGATGGCGCCCCTATGTCAGACAAAAAG
>JBKBTH010000062.1:305-8312 GCA_046290915.1 Sphingorhabdus sp. | reverse complement strand
AAAGCCACGCCTTTTGCCTTAAGCGTATTATAGGCGACTTGTGAGGCACATAGATCGTTTGCGTAGCCGATTTTCTGTGCCGCCGTCTTGCCGGTGAAGTTCACAGCACTAGAAACTAAGTTCACATTATCTTGGTAGAGATTGCCCCCGTTGTTAAATGACATATTGTACACCACATCGTCGCTACCTGTCGAATTGGTTACCCCGAAGTAGCTTTGATAAGAGGCATTCATGTCGTCGATACCGGATTCATAATCGCCATAAGCAGTCACGTTCGCTGCAATATCCTGCGCGAACGCTGTTACTGGGGCTCCGATAAGTAATGAACCAATAAGCACTTTGAATAGTTGTTTATTTTTCATGATAATTCTCCAGAGAAAACGAGATTTTATAAATGATGGTAGCTTGCATCCGACGAATGACGGATGCCGTTGATGATCAATTCAGTTTTGAAGGCAATAGCATCTGGAAAGATGGCGAGGGTGCTTCTGAAGGGCGCCGCCCGTATTGCTTGAATGGAGGTAAAGTCGCACCGAACAGTAACTGACTCCATTCCGAAGGACTACGCACGGCGGAGCTTTCGCTATTGGGAGCACGCACGGTGAGCACGACGAGCACCTCACGACGATCGACAGACAAGCCACGGCGCGAAAGCCCCGGTATCGCAATCGGCGTGATGGAGCGGCTGTTCGTGCTTCGCCGATTTAGCGAGTCTCCAGACCCGACGACTATCGCCTTGCCATAAGGCAGTTTGACCGACACTTCGACATGGGTTTTGTCGGTTTCGAGGATGCTTGCGCCACGTCCGACATTCACTGACGACTGACCAGTGATATTCGACATTTCCAAGACTACGTCGAGGTCGACGTCGGTTGAACCAATGCGCTGCGGTGTTACCTCAAGCGTCACCCCTACATCCCGTTCAATTGGCTGGCTGCGGTCCGAGAGCGGAACGATCAGCACGGATCCCCCTTCAGCGAATTTTGACTTCCGGCCTTCGCGGGCAAGGACAACTGGGCTTGCTTCAAGAGTGACGTGCGATTGGCTCGTCGACGCCAAATTGAGTGAATAATTGATTGCCGGCGCAGTGATTGTGAGGTTGCCCGTCTTTGTGTCTGCGCTGTCCCCTGCCAGATCGTAACTGTAATTGAGCAAAGTTCCGCCGAACTGAACGGAGAGCCCGTCGAGCAAATTCAAACCGCGATTTCCCGATGATCCCCGCGTTTCTCGGATCAGATAGGCTTCGATAACAACACCTGGTCCCTCGCTGCCCGTAACATTTGCAACAGCGCCGCCCGTGCTGGTTGCAGTCGGCACAACGCTCGGTAAGCTGGCTGATGAAAGTGATGTTGCTGCAGGGCGCCAACCGGTACCGGCAAAAGCCGCGTCCAAGAAACTCAACCCCGCCATATCCAAGTCGCCGGTTCGGTCTGCGCGCTCCAACGCGGCACGGGCAAATTCCGGCTCCCCCGCACGATATGCCAGCAATGCCATGGGGATCGCCATTGGCCCCGCTTCACCACGCCGCTCAATCGCTTGGGCCATCTGGTTCATGGCCTCACGGACATTGCCAAGTTGGTATGATGTTAAAGCGGCCCCGGCGAGGGGCTCCCAAAGATCAGGCGCCAGTCGCGCGGCCGTCTGAAAACCGCTCAACGCCATTTCAAGGTCGCCGCGTGTGACAGATGGCCCATTCAGGAAACCCATCGCTGTGCCATAATGAGCTGCGGCTGAAAGCGGACTGTTGCGTACTGAAGCGAAGCTGTCCGCTTCTGCGGTCCGGCCAATATTTTTCAATGCACCTTGCATGTGGACAGGCGCACAGCCTGAAGTCGCCAGAGCAATCAAAATCACAAGGCTCCAAGGCCGCTTTAAAATGCGCAATGCCATATATTCCCCGCCGAATTCGTTATAACTTTATACCGCGGGTAGGTGGTGGTGCTACATGCCTATTATGCCCTGTTCCCCGCCAAACGCGTGTCTGACAGAACAACATAGAGTAATGCAAACATACAATTGTGAATTGTACGTAACATTTGCTTTAGAATTGATGTTATATGACTTTTTATAGTTTATTATTATTCAGGCAACTGGATGTTCCAATAGCATTCGGAAAGGCCTATAAGGGCCATTTGCACCGTAACTGATATGTATGATTAATTATGTGGCGGAGACGGTGGGATTCGAACCCACGATAGAGTCACCCCTATACACACTTTCCAGGCGTGCGCCTTCGACCACTCGGCCACGTCTCCGCATTCCCCTAAGGGACGCACGCCCTAGCCGCTCCTTTGCGCTTTCGCAAGGCACAGTGATTTGCCATAACCCTATTGATGAAAAGATATCTGCCCCTGTTCGCCAGCGCCGCGATATGCGCCGCCCTCCCCGTTTCAGCGCAGGAGGCCAAAACCTATCCCGCACCATCGGAGATTGTGGCGGCAGCCAAAGCAGACGAATGGGTCGCCATTACGCCATCGGACCTGCTGGTGATGGACCTCTCCCCCGATTCGAAAGGCAAGCCACGCCGCGTGGTCATTCAGCTGATCCCTGCGCCGTTCAGCCAAGGCTGGGTCAGCAACATCCGCAAGCTCGCAGCGGCACATTGGTGGGACGGCACGAGCATCAACCGCGTTCAGGACAATTATGTCGTGCAATGGGGCGATGCGACCGAGAAGAAAGCGTTGCCTGATGGCTTGGCCAAGATTCCAGAAAACTACGGGTATGCGCACGCGCTAAAACGGCCAATTGCATTGGACCCGATTTTCATACCTCCAAATGATATGTTCCGCCACACCAGCTTCTATGCGGGATTTCCAATAGCCGGCGTCAGTAGTCCCGACAGTGATGGCAATTGGCCAATCCACTGTTATGCCATGGTAGGCGTCGGCCGGAACCTGTCACCGGACACGGGCACTGGTGCGGAACTTTACACTGTCATTGGCCATGCACCGCGGCACTTGGACCGTAACATCGCGCTGGTTGGACGGGTGATCGAAGGCATTGAACATATGTCCAGCCTGCCACGCGGCACGGGCGCACTTGGTTTTTACGAGCAGGAAGAGGAGCGCGTGCCTATCCTGTCTGTGCGGCTCGGCAACGAAGCAAAGGACGTGCCCGCGTTCGAATATCTGTCGACCGATAGCGACAGCTTTGCCGCTTATGCCGACGCGCGCGCCAACCGGCGCGACCCGTTCTTCAATATACCAGCCGGCGGTGCAGACATTTGCAATATTCCAGTGCCGATCCGGCGGAAAGCCAATTAGGCCGCTTCCTCCGCCATCATCATTTTCATCTTGTCGAGCGCGGCCTTTTTAATCTGGCACACCCGCGCCGCACCGACACCTAAAGTCTCGCCAATTTCGTCAAGGTTCAATTCTTCGACAAAATAAAGCTGAAGGATCAGCGCTTCGCGCTCGGACAGTTTCGAAAGATTATCGACCAACGCATCACGCAATTGCGCCTTTTCCAGCATCGTGTCGGCACTGTCAGCGATATCGGCAAACCACATGTCGTGATCCGAATAGCTGTCCTCGATGGACTCCTGCCCAACGGGCACAGTCGACGCGGCCATCGCGTGATAAGCGGATGCATCCAGGCCAGTTGCCCCGGCCATTTCGGCATCGCTTGGGCTGCGCATATATTCCTGTTCCAACCGAGCGCGAATGCCGGCAAGATAGCGCCGGTTCGCCATGCCCGCGCGTCCCATACGCGCGTCGCGGCGCAGCGCGTCGACCATCGCACCCCTGATCCGGGTCGAGGCATAAGGCGAAAAGGCGATGCCGCGGTCTTCGAAATTCTGCGCCGCTTCAACAAGCGCAATGAGACCGATTTGAATCAGGTCTTCGACCTCAATGGCCGACGACATGCGGCTGTGCACATGCCATGCGATACGCCGGACCAGCGCGCTATGCGCCTCGACCAGTCGGGCCGGGTTGGCGATTTGCGGCGACACATAGGCGTTGCGGGCTTCATTCAGCATGGGGTTCTCCAATTTCTTGATTTGCATCGGACAGTTGCGGTGCAGGCAGGCGACCGGTGCTGCCGACAACGGCAATGACGTCCACCTTTTTGGTTTCGGGAATTTCGAGGAAGGACAGAACGGCGACGTCGCTAAACTGCGCCCGCAACAGACGTGCGACCGCCGCCCGGCATAAGGGTGAGGTGATGACGGCAAAGCTGCGCGCCGCAACCAGCATCGGCTGCACAGCATCATCGATGACCGAGATTATCCGGCGCGCAAGCTCAGGCTCGAATGGCCAGCTTGCTTGCGGCGCGGACTGGACAGATTGCACCAGCAAAGATTCAAGATCGCCGTCGAAGGTGATTGCAGGCAGCGGCATTTTAACCGGAACGATGGTCTGGACGATCAACCCGCCAAGCCGCTGGCGGACAGCCTCGACCAGATCAGCCATCTCCAGATTGCGCGGCGCAACGTCGACCATTGCCTCGGCAATGCGCCGGAAGTCACGCAGCGGAACACGCTCGGCAAGCAATGTGCGACACAGCGCCGTCACAGCCGCAAGTGAATATGGCGCGGGCGTCAATCCGGCGGCCAGTTGCGGGTAGCTTTCTTTAAGATTATCGATCAGGGCTTGTGCGTCATCCATGCCGAACAATTCCGCCGCCGATGCACTGACGAGTTGATTCAGATGCGTGGCGATGACGGTGGCTGAATCCACAACGGTATAGCCAGCCGTGACGGCGTCGGTACGCATGCTTTCGGCAATCCAAAGCGCATCCAGACCAAAGCTTGGGTCCTTTACCGGGCGGCCAGTTATGCCTTCGAGGCAATCGCCCGAATCCAGCGCTAGCAGCTCATTGGCCCATGCCTGATCTTCACCGACCAGAACGCCTGAAATGCGAATCTGGTAGGCATTGCCGGGCAATGACAGGTCGTCCGTGACCTTTACCATCGGCATCACAAAGCCGAATTCGCGTGAAAGCTGGCGGCGAATTGCGGTCACGCGGCCCATCAAAGCTGCACCCTTGCGTTCATCGACGAGGCTGACGAGGCTGTAGCCAAGTTCAAGCGTGATCGGTGCGCTTTCGGCGACTTCATGCCATTCAATCAAGTGGTTGGGTGCGGCGTCGGTGATTGGCTCGACCAGCCGCACAGGTGTGCGTTCTGACCGGCGCAAGGTCCAGTAAATGCCGCCCGCCAGTGCCGCAGCGGGAAGGACGACCAATTGCGGCATGGCAGGCACAAGCCCAAGTAAGGTCAATATCCCAGCGACTGGGCCCCAAGCGCGTGAAAAGCCGAACTGGCTCGATATCTGGCCCGCCAAATCCAGCGGCGACGATACGCGCGTGACGATGGCAGCAGCGGCGATCGACAGCAGCAATGCCGGCACCTGCGCAACAAGTGCATCGCCGATGGCCAGCATGATGTATGTTTGGGCAGCCTCGCTAAAGCTGAGGTCATGGCTGACAACGCCCAATATCAGGCCGCCAAAGATATTGACGAACAGGATCAGCAATCCGGCGACCGCGTCGCCCTTTACGAATTTGGACGCACCATCCATCGAGCCGTAGAAATCAGCTTCGGTCGCAACTTCCTGACGCCGCGCTTTTGCTTCGTCAGGGGTCAGGAGACCGGCGTTCAGGTCGGCATCGATGGCCATCTGTTTGCCTGGCAACGCATCGAGCGTAAACCGCGCCGAGACTTCGGAAACGCGACCCGCACCTTTGGTAATGACAACCAAATTGATGATCATCAAAACCGCAAAGACAAACAGACCAACAATATAGTCCCCGCCGATGAGAAATTCGCCAAATGCCTCGATGACATGACCGGCAGCGGCAGGGCCCTTATGTCCTTCGACCAACACAACGCGGGTAGAGGCGACGTTGAGCGCCAGCCGGAAAATCGTCGCCAGCAGCAAAACGGTTGGGAATGAGGAGAAATCCAGTGGTTTGGCGACATTCATCGCGACCATCAGCACCGCCAGGCTGATCATGATGTTGAGAATGAAACCGACATCGAGCAGGACAGCTGGCACCGGCACAATCATCAGCATAACCAAAAGCAGGATGGCGACAGGCAGTGCGTTGCCCTTCAGCACGGAAAGCGGGACGGCGAACATTGCGTTCCGGGTCATAACGAAAGCCCCGACAAGCGTTGATACGCGTTGCGTGCAAATTCGAGATCAAGCCCTTGAGGCATTTTTTGTATTTCGGACAAAGCCATGGGTGCGCGCTTTTGCGTTTCCATCGCGAACCGTTGCTGCGTGGAAATGGGGGCTGCGTTTAAAGTTGGCGATGCTCCAGCAAGCTTGGCTGCAAAGCCGTCACGGATTTCATTCAGGCTGCGTGCGCCGCCATCTGGCCGGTAAAATATTGTTCGATTGGCCGCTGCTGCCGCAGGAAAGAGGGGTGAAGCCGCCTGATTGGGATCAGCCCGCATAGCGTCCAGGAATTTGCCAGCGCCTTGTGCACCCAAAAAATGCGCCAGGTACAGGTCGACTGCCTCTGGGGTGCCATTATTGCGCGATTCAAGATAGTCGGCATTGTCGGAGGCAAACTCGGCCGCCATTACCGCGGCGGTTTCAGGATGCGTGCGCAGATCCAATATACGGTCGCGCATCGCCAGGTCGTTCACGGTAAAGCCACCACTGCGATTCTGGGAAATGGCGCCGGAGGCCCAATCAAGCCCGTGCGTGGGTCCGTGCCGCTTCACCGTTGCGAGCCATGTCTGGTTGGTAAACTGGTACAAGCCGGTGGCGCTTGAAGTGCGCGCGCGGGCATCAGGCCGCATACCGCTTTCAAGCTGCGCCTGATCCATAAGATAATCAAACGCAACGCCCGTACGCGCTGACGCATCAGCGATTGCGGTAGCGACGCGCTGCTGCATGGCAGGTGCCGTAACCGGGCGAGTCATATTTTGGTCCGTGAGTTCATGCCCTACACACAGCAACGCTCATGCCAATTCGGGAAACCCATGCTTTTCTGGGCTATCGTAGCCTATGCGTGTAGGTATTAGATGATGCCTGCCCGCGGTATTCCGCCAGTCGGTCAATTTTTTGTCGGTTCCACGCCGTCAGATATTTGACCCGAATCCGCGCAGCCTCAGCCTGTTTCAGGCCATATGCAAGGCGTTCGGAATCCGCTGGCCCCTTGTCATCCGGCAGCCGATCAAGGGCGTCTGTCAATGCCTGCGTCGCTGCCAAAACAGCATCCGTATCGCGTGCGTCTAGCGCCGCGATCAGATCGGTCTGGCATGCGATGACAAGGTCGATCATCGCATCAAGCCGGATCGTGTGACCCGAAGCGAATAACGCTGTCTGCGATTGCGCCTAAATCAATGCGGTATGTGCCGCTGGCAATCGCCTCTTTCAACGATGCGATCCGTTGAGCATCAAAAGGAGGGCCCTTTTGTGCAAGCGCACTGGCGAGGCTGATATGCGCCGCAGCGGGCTTGGCAGTGGCTTGTGCGTCATTGCTGCGCAGCCCCGCAATATCTGGAGCTGATTTTTGCGACAAGACAACCAATTGCGGCATTTTTGAACTGACCGATTGAACCATATCTTTCCCTTTCCGTGAGGGCGTCGGAAACCCGACAACCTCAACGGATGCAAAAACGACAAATGTTTCGGTCTCTTTAATATTAAAATGTCGCGAGCCCGCGCGCAGCCGCGATTGCAGTCATTGGAACGGGGGATGTCATGGATTTGACGCGCAATGGTTGACCGACAAATGCATCGTCCAATGCGATCATTTGCGTAGACACGGCAAAGCCATTTCCGCCGGCCACGCACTCAACCATGTCGCCCTTGCGGATAACGATCTGCACTGTGTCCAACCCTGCAGCAGGCGCACGCACCGGCACACGCAGCCGCCAGCCAATGGCGGGACAACGCACGACGACAACACCGCCCACGGCAGGCGCAATGATCGGACTATCGGGACATTGCGCCAGTTTCAGGCGCTTATCGACTGGCTCTGCGTTGGCGACTTGCACCTGAATACGTTCATCCAGAACGGCCAGATTTTCAAATGGTGTAGCGGACG
>JBKBTH010000062.1:0-295 GCA_046290915.1 Sphingorhabdus sp. | reverse complement strand
ATGAAATGAATAGGCTGATCATTGATAACTCCTTCGAAACAGATGTTCCGTAAAGAGCAATCATCGTGCCAGTTCTTCTACGCGACGATAATTTCAGCCACTTGCCGGATAATGCCGGGATCCGCGATTAACCCCATATGGGTGGAATTGCGCTGGATTTGCACGTCCGCTTCATCCGCAAGCCCGCGTGCCGCGTGCGCTGCAACCATGCCGTCGCGCGGCGACCAAATGGCAAAGGTCGGCACCGGCGGCTTTACTGACAAGGTGACGCTGACCGGCGGCGCATCTACCTTAT
>JBKBTH010000061.1:5676-8323 GCA_046290915.1 Sphingorhabdus sp. | reverse complement strand
GCGCCGTTCAAATCAACATTCAACGTGCGGTGCAACTTGCCGCCGTTCCAAAATGCACCAAGGCTGTCGGGCGTCACGAACACAGGCGACAATGCGCTGGCAGGTTTGGACTGAACAAAGCCGAAGCCTTTCTCGAGTTCCGCAGGTATAAGATTGCGCAGCGACACATCGTTCACCAACCCCACCAGCTTGATATGGGCCAAGGCGTCTGCGGGCTGCGTGCCCTTGGGCACATCGCCGGTGACGACGACAATCTCCGCCTCCAGATCGCAACCCCATGCTGCGTCAGCCAATAAGATGTCGTCGCGCGCGCCCATGAATTCGTCTGACCCGCCCTGATACATCAACGGATCATGCCAGAAGCTTTCGGGCAATACCGCGCCGCGGGCTTTGCGGACCAGTTCGACATGGTTGACGTAGGCCGAACCATCAGCCCACTGATAAGCACGGGGAAGCGGCGCGGCGGCGTCATGTTCGTGGAAGCGCTCACGCGGGATGACGGCATGTTCCAAATCCGTCGCCAATGCCTCAAGCCGCGGCGCAATATTGTCCCAGTCATCCAACGCAGCCTGCAACGTCGGCGCGATATGCGCTGCATCCGCATACCAAGCGAGATCATTGGAAACGACAACAAGATGACCGTCACGACCCGACTTCAGTGATGCAAGTTTCATAATCTCTCTCCAGCTTTTGCACATCATGCAACCATATTGCGGTTGCGGCAACCGCGACTCTGCGTTTAGACTTATCAACATGGGATTGGGCCTCGCCAGAATGCGAATGTTTCAAGCAAGTGCATTGGCGCTTTCCCTTCTCGTCTCCGGTTCCGCTTACAGCCAGCAAGAATCTTTTAGCACTGTCGAGGCCGCAAAAAATGGCTGGGCGATGGAGCAAAACCGCTCCGCTGGCTGGTACCTTTCGCAGCACAAGCGCCTCGCCACGGCGATAGCAACGCTTCAGCCGCAAAAGCCGGGCATCGTTGACGCTTATGTCATTTCGATTGGGCTGGATTCCGATGCCGTGTTCGCACGAGAGTCGGCGGAAGCGGCAAAGGTTCTTGCGCGGCGTTATAACGCATCGGGCAAAACGCTTTTCCTCACCGCTGGCGCGGATGATGGCCCATCGGGCGCACCGCAGGGTTCGCCGTCTAACCTCGCGGTCGCGCTCGCCGCCGTTGCCGGCAAAATGGATTTGAAAGAGGACGTCCTAATCTTGTTCGCCACCACCCATGGCGACCCGGTTTCGGGACTGGCCTATCGTGATGGAAACGACGGCGTCGGTATGATTGCGCCGCAGCGGCTGTCTGCGCTGCTCGACGATGTCGGTATTAAGCGCCGCATGGTTCTGCTCTCCGCCTGCTATTCGGGGATATTCATTCCGTTGCTGACCAATGATCAGACCGTCATTGTGACCGCAGCGTCGTCGCAACGCACATCATTTGGCTGCGCTCCCGGCAATGACTGGACATTTTTCGGGGATGCGCTGGTGAATACGGCCTTACGCAAGCCGCAGAAATTTGATGCTGCGACTGCCGAGGCGGTTCAGCTCATTTCCGGATGGGAAAATATGCTGAAGCTAACGCCATCGCGGCCACAGATTTTCATCGGGGACAATGCGCATGTCTGGCTTGATGCGCTTGAACTCAAAATGCCCAAGACCGAAACCCCGAAAATTGGCAGGCCTGCAATCGCCACCAATTAGCATAGGCATGCAACACTAACCCAGTTCGATGACTCGCGCGCGCAGTTGCGCAAGCATGGCTTCTAACTGCTTAGCCTCGCCGCTGCCCAATATCTTCTCAAGCTCGGCTTCCAACTGGAGTGCCTCAGGCACAATTTGGTCATACAGGCTGCGGCCAGCGTCGGTCAGGGCCAGATGATGCGACCGTCCGTCGCTTGTGTTCGGAACGCGGCTTACCAGCGATCGCTCCTCCAATGTTTTGCACGCCCGGTTGACGGTCACCTTGTCCATTGCCGTTGCTGCCACAAGCTCGCGCTGTGTTGCGACCTCTGCCTCCCCCAACAGCGCCATCACCCGCCATTCGGGCACCTTGAGCGCAAACTTGCCGCGATACGCCCGCGCGATCAGGTCGCTGACGGCGTTTGACGTAATCGACAATTGATATGGAAGGAAAGCGCTGAGCTTGAGTGTGTTTTGTGGCATAAATTCGCTCTGTTATCGTTGTATCGCGCGTCGTTTAGTCGGGTTTTACCTGATCAGGATGGGCGGCAATGAAGGCCGGCAACGCCGTCAGCGCAGCATCAATCCGCAATAATTTGGGGAACTGGTCCAGTGGCGTATCGACCCGCCGCGCATTGGCCATTTGTGGGACAAGGCAGACATCGGCAAGGTTCGGCAAGTCACCGCCAAACAAGCCATCGTCGGGCGCCATGTTCTCAAGCGCTGTGAACCCTTCCACGATCCAGTGCCGATACCATTGGTCAACAACCTCCTGCGATTGCCCCATCTCATCCTTCAAATAACGCAGCACGCGCAGATTATCGATGGGATGAATATCGGCCGCAATAATCAACGCCTGCGCCAGCGTCTTGGCCCGGTCCGCTGGGTTCGACGACACCATCGCCGGGTCAGGATATTTGGCATCAAGATAATCGATAATCGCAAGGCTCTGCGTCAAATCATGGCC
>JBKBTH010000061.1:0-5577 GCA_046290915.1 Sphingorhabdus sp. | reverse complement strand
GTCGATGGACAGCATGGGAACAAAGCCTTGCGGATTGCGCGCGACGTAAGCCGGTGCTTTTTGTTCGTTTTCCAACAGGCTTGTCGGCACACGCGTGTACGGCACGTTTTTAAGGTTGAGGACAATGCGCACGCGGTAACTTGCCGAGGAACGCCAATAGTCGAACAGGGTTATCTCATTCATGGCCCAGCAATTAGCATGGCGTAAGTAAAAGGCAAAAGCATTGCAGTGCGGCGATGCTCCGCATATGCCCGGTAAAGATAAAAAGGACTAACGATGACCGACTTGAAAAAATGGATGACCGGCGCTGCATTATTGATGCTGCCATTATCGGCACAGGCCGCTGCACCCATTACGGGTCGCTGGGTTACCCAAAGCAAGGACGGCGTTGTCGAGGTTTATGCCTGCGGCGAGAATTTATGCGGGAAGCTGACGAAGTTTCTGGTGAATCCACCGGCGGGCGCAGGCGCAAAAGACCTGAACAATCCGGACAAGGCGCTGCGAAACCGGACAATATTGGGTATGAATGTTTTGACGGGTTTCAAATCCGCGGGCAATGAATGGAAAGGCCAGATTTACGATCCCAAATCGGGCAAAACCTATCGCTCGATTGTCTATAAAGGCAAATCGGGCAATCTCGTCGTCAAGGGATGTATTGGGCCGTTTTGTCAGGCGCAGACTTGGACGCCGGCGCGTTAAACCGCAAAGTCCCGGCTGCACGGTACAGCCGCAAATAGCCTTTGAATTGGCTGGGGTGCTCGCGCCAATAACCCAGTTCATACATTTCAACGAGCGATAGCCGCAGCAGTTCACGTGCGGCGATGATCTGCGCGCTATTGCCCTGTGACAGCGTGGATTCCAGCTGCTGTTTGCGACACATCAGCTTTGCGCGCGCCATAATTGTCATGAAAATCTCCTTTTGGAGATTTACGACAGGTACGCCCCGATATTTAGCCGGGCGCGATTGTCAGGAACGCAGCTTCCAGCCCGAACGCAGCAACAAATAGCAGATAGTGCCAAGCACAATGTTCAGCCCAAGCAAAAGCAATGCACCAAATACCACTGGGCTGTCGGCCGCACCAATGAAGCCATAACGGAAACCTGAAATCGCGTAAAAGAACGGATTGGCATGGCTAATCGCTTGGAATGTCGGCGACAGCTTATCCACCGAGTAGAATGTGCCAGACAGCAACGCCGCTGGTGCAACAACGAAGTTGCTGACTGCTGCGGCATGGTCGAATTTCTCTGCCCAGATCGATGTCATAACGCCGATAAGCGCGAGCATGATTGAACCCATGAGCCCGAACCACAACACGGCCCATAAATGCGCAGGGGTGACATTCACACCGGGCCATAGAAGCATCGCGAGCCAGATTGTACCGCCCACCAGAAAGGCGCGCGTGACAGCAGCGGCCGTCAGCGCGGCCAAAACCTCGGCATTCGACAATGGCGGCATCAGATAGTCGACAATGGTGCCCTGAATTTTGCCGACCAGCAAAGAGAAGCTGGAGTTGGCAAACGCGTTTTGCATCATGCCCATGATGATCAGGCCAGGCGCGATGAAATCGGCAAAGGAAACACCCAGAACTGTTGGCTTGACGTTACCCAGCGCAACCGTAAAAATGATCAGATATAACAATGTCGTGATGGCCGGCGCCCACACCGTTTGCAGTTGCACCTTAAAGAAGCGGCGCACTTCTTTCATGTACAGCGTTTGCAGCCCGACCAAGTTTACGTGGCGGATATGCCGTTCGCCGTCGGGCAGTTGCACAACAGGGTTCGCGTCCCTATCTGGACCAAGAGCGCTTTTATGGTGGATAGTCATCGCGCAATCGACTATCGGCTTGCAGGCTTAACCGCAAGGCGCAAATGCGCCGTGACTGCGGTACGACACATTACATATTGGGAAAGTTTCTATGTCCTGGACCGACCAGCGGATTGATCAGTTAAAAGCGCTTTGGGAAAAGGGCCTGACAGCAAGCCAGATTGCCGAAGAGCTTGGCGGTGTTAGCCGCAATGCCGTTATCGGTAAGGCCCATCGCTTGGGTCTGAAATCGCGCCCTTCACCTGTGAAGGCAAATGAACCGGACAAAAAAGCAGCGCCCAAAAAGGCAGCAGCGGCAGCAGCGCCTGCAAAGGCACCTGCCCCCGTTGCACCGGTACGCCCACGCGCTGCCGCTCCAATGGCAGAGCCTGCAGCGCCAGCGCGCGCAGATGAAGACGCAGCAGAAGTGCCTGCACCACGCGTATCGTCGATGCCGCGTATCGTCTCCATTGGACCCGGCGGATTTATGCGTCAGGGACCCGGCGATCAACAAGCGCCAATCCCGCCAGCACCGCCTCGCCGGCTTGTGCCTGCAAAGCCAAGCCCGGAAATGGCGGACAAAACGTCGTTGCTCGATTTGAACGAGCGTATTTGCCGTTGGCCTTTGGGGCACCCCGGTGAAGCGGATTTCCATTTCTGCGGTGTCGCGGTGAACCCCGGTTTCCCGTACTGCGTCGAACATTGCGGCCGTGCCTATCAGGCGCAGCTTCCACGTGGTGTGCGCCGTCCTCCACCGCCAATGCCGTTCGGCGGACCACGCGTCCGCTAACGCGGCTGAAAATATCCACAGACGATTGTCAAAGCTTTGCGCTGGTGCTTGCACCGGTGACTCTCCCGCGCCTATAGCAGTGTCATGAACGATGACCTGTTTGGCGGGAGCGCGGCAGCAACCGCCGCATCCAATGATTATACAGCTTCCGCAATCGAAGTGCTGGAGGGGCTTGAACCGGTTCGGCGTCGTCCCGGAATGTACATTGGCGGCATCGACGAACGCGCGCTGCACCATCTGGCATCCGAAGTACTCGACAACTCAATGGACGAAGCCGTCGCTGGCCATGCCAGCCGCATTGAGGTGCATCTGGGCGTTGGCAACCGGCTGACCATCACTGATAACGGCCGCGGCATTCCGGTTGATCCCCATCCAAAATTTCCGGACAAGTCCGCGCTTGAGGTTATCCTCACGACTTTGCACTCCGGCGGTAAGTTCACCGATAAGGCTTATGCAACCTCAGGCGGATTGCACGGCGTCGGCGTTTCCGTCGTCAATGCCCTGTCGACCGATACCGTCGTCGAAGTTGCGCGGAACAAGCAGCTCTATCGCCAGCGCTTTGCGCAAGGCCATCCAGTCGGCAAATTGGAAGAGCTTGGGCCAACACCTAACCGGCGCGGAACCACAATTGCGTTCACGCCTGACCCTGAAATTTTCGGCGCCGATGCCAAGTTCAAACCCGCACGCCTGTTCAAGCTTGCACGGTCGAAGGCCTATCTTTTCGCTGGCGTCGAAATTCGCTGGCGCTGCGATGCTGAACTCGCGAGCGAAGATGTGCCCGCCGAAGCGGTGTTCCAATTTCCGGGCGGCCTGTCAGACCATTTGCGTGAGCAGCTCGGCACGCGCGCCTGCGCCACCACGGAATTTTTCTCAGGAACGCAGGATTTCCCCGATGCGCAAGGCCGCGTCGAATGGGCGATTTCGTGGCCACTCTATTCCGATGGATCATACAGCTGGTACTGTAACACCATTCCAACGCCGGATGGCGGCACCCACGAAGCGGGCGTGCGCGCCGCGCTCACCAAGGGCTTGCGGGCGTTTGGCGAGCTGATCGGCCAGAAAAAAGCTGCACAGATTTCGGCGGAAGATATTTTCAACGAAGCCGAATTGATGCTGTCGGTCTTCATCCGCAACCCGCAATTCCAAAGCCAGACCAAAGACCGGCTCACCTCGCCCGAAGCAACGCGCTTGGTCGAAAACGCGGTGCGTGACCATTTCGACCATTTCCTTGCCGGCAATATGGAGCGCGGCAAGGCGTTGATGGGCTTCATCCTTGAAAAGGTCGACGACCGTCTCCGCCGTAAGGCAGAGCGCGAGGTTAAACGCAAAACCGCGACCTCGGGCCGCAAGGTACGCCTGCCCGGCAAGCTCACCGATTGTGCGTCGGATGACCCGACGGGCACCGAATTGTTCATCGTTGAAGGCGACAGCGCTGGCGGCAGCGCGAAGCAAGCCCGTGATCGCAAGACGCAGGCGATTTTGCCGATCCGGGGTAAAATCCTGAATGTGGCATCCGCCACAGCGGATAAAATCCGTGCCAACAACGAAATCGCTGACCTGCAACTGGCGCTCGGTTGCGGCACGCGCAAAGACTGCAACCCTGACAATCTGCGTTATGAACGCATCATCATCATGACCGACGCTGATGTCGACGGCGCGCACATCGCGACCTTGCTGATGACGTTCTTCTTCCAGGAAATGTCGGAAATCGTGAAGGCGGGGCATCTCTATCTCGCGCGGCCGCCTTTGTATCGCCTGACGCATGGCAGCCAAAGCGTATATGCTGCCGATGATGCGCACCGCGCCGAGTTGGAAGCGACCGTTTTCAAGGGCAAGAAGGTCGATGTTGGCCGCTTCAAGGGGCTGGGTGAAATGAACCCGAACCAGTTGAAAGAAACGACGATGGACCCCGCGTCGCGCTCACTCATCCGCATTACCTTGCCGCATGAATATGAACGCCGTGCGGTCGTGAACGACCTTGTCGACCGGCTGATGGGCAAAAATCCGGAGCACCGGTTTAACTTCATTCAGGAAAATGCCGCGCAGTTGGACGAGGACACGATTGACGCGTGAGACGTCGCATATTGTGAAACAAGTTCGGCACAACAAAATCAGGATGGCAAATTCAGGGTAACAAAAAGGAGAGTTTGAATGCGAACGATGAAGTTGGCGCTTGTTCTCGGTGCACTTTCGCTCACCCCCATTTCCGCCTTTGCGCAAACCCCGCCGTCCGCCGCGCAAACCGCAACGCCGCTGGATACCCGGATCGCACAACTTCCGTCGGTGCTCTCGGGCAAGCTGCCTTACGCCGACTATTTCGCCCCTTCATTTCTGGCGATCGTTCCCGAGGCGCAGCTGAAAGGTCTGTCCGACCAGTTGATCGCGCAATATGGCCAGCCACTGAAAATACTGTCCATCAAGCGTGTCGGCCCGTCGAGCGCGACAGTGCAAATCGAATATGAAAAGGCAATTGCGACCGCGGATATTTCGGTTGAACCCGCTGCACCCAACAAAATCGTCGGTTTGCTGATCAGGGGCTTTGAAACAAAGGACGACACAGCCGCGAAGATTGACGCGGATTTCGCGGCCCTTCCGGGCGCCGCCGGTTATCTCGTTGAAAAAGTCGCTGCGGACGGGACGCGCACGCAGATTGCAGGCCGCAATGTCACGCAACAATTTGCGGTGGCTTCCACCTTCAAGCTATACGTACTCGCGGAACTCGCAGCGCAAGTCGACGCGGGCCGCCGTAAATGGTCGGACGTCGTGCCGCTAACGGACATCAGCTATTCGTCGACCGCGACGGAAGGATGGGCGCGTGGTACCCCGGTTACCTTGCAAACGCTGGCGACGTGGATGATTTCCGTGAGCGACAATACCGCGACAGATACGCTGATGCGCGTGCTTGGGCGTGAGGCGATTGAAAAGAAGCTCGCGATGATCGGCCACAGCAATCCCGAACGGGCCTTGCCGTTGCTCACGACGG
>JBKBTH010000060.1:0-8350 GCA_046290915.1 Sphingorhabdus sp. | reverse complement strand
ACCAGCACTTGAAACGCGAAGAAAGCGAAAGCAAGGGACGCGGTGAAACGGCGCCCGCGTGCTTCGGCGGCGGGCTTGCTTGCATTGGTCGCAGCTTTGCGGCAGACTTCGAACTGTGAGCATATCTTCGCCCTTGGCACAGGTCAGTCTCGCACGCGACTTGACCCTGCGGGACCTGACTTCCGCCATCGCCGCCGGCTGGCGCGATTTCGTCGCTTACCCGCTGTTCGGCCTGTTCTTTGCTGTATTTTATGTCGCTGGCGGCCTCACTCTATTTTACGGCCTATCGAGCGTTGGACAGGGCTGGTGGCTGATCCCGCTTATGGCTGGATTTCCGTTGCTGGCACCCTTTTCCGCTGTTGGGCTTTTCGAAGTCAGTCGGCGGCGTGAAGCAGGCGAGCCATTGGCATGGGGCGCAGTGCTCGGCGCGTTGAAAGGGCGAGGCGACGAGCAATTGTTGATGATGGGCGGCATCATTTTTGTGGCCTTCAGCTTCTGGATGATCCTAGCCCACGGTATCTTCGCAATCTTTCTGGGCGACAGCGGAATGGCGATGGCACTTGGCGGTGATCGGGGGCGCGGCGCAATGGCATTTTCGCAGGACCTCATCATGATGCTGGGCGTTGGCGGTGTGGTCGGCGGGCTGTTCGCGTTGGCGCTGTTTGCGATCACGGTGGTCAGCTTGCCAATATTGGTTGATCGCGACGTGGATTTCATCACGGCGATCATAATCAGCCTCGGCGTGTTCGGCGGCAACAAGCCGATCATGATTGCGTGGGCAGTGCTGATCGCAACGACGTTAATCCTTGCTATGATCCCCCTGTTCGCCGGATTGTTTGTGGTGTTGCCTGTGCTTGGTCATGCAACCTGGCACCTGCATCGCCGCGCAGTTGGTGCGGCGCCCTCAGTCTAACCGATTGGCAAGTTGCCGCGTTAGGAACTCATTGAGTCCTTTTTGCTAAAGCGTCATCGACATGACATGGGCCAAAAAACACACCGACGTACTGAAATTTCGCAGCAGCGCGCGGTGGGATTTGCGGGTGTGGGGCATGTTCGTTGTGGGCGCGATGTTCGTGTTTGCTGGCCTTACGGTCAATCCACAGGACAATTGCGGCGCGAACGGTGAATGTGCGCCATGGCTGGTTCCCATTGCCTTCGTCATGGGCGCCGCGATTGGCTTGTCCGGATTGGGCATGTTGATGGCCAACCCCAATCGCGGCAGCCAGATTGACCCCGACACGGGCGAGCTTATCTGGTGGCAGAACCGTTATGGCACCAGCGGCGGCGACGAAGGTCGGATTGCGCCTGAAGAGATCAGCCTGATCCGCATCATCCCGCGCAGCGAGAGCAAGAACGAGGTGCATCTGTACAATCGCACAGGCGAACGGCTATTTTATTTCGACGAGGAAGTCATCGGCTGGGACCCCGAACGCTGGGCAGAGGCCATGCGCAAACGCTGGCCGCATATTGCGGTGGAGGGGAAGGGTTAGGCACCGCGTTCAATACAAGACCTTATACTCGTTGACCGACCCATTTTGACCAAATCGTACAGCCCCACTCCATCGCGGCACCTATCCGATTTGTTAACCTAGTTGACCTATTTTTACATGTACCCTGCATGGTCCGTTAAGAACAGGTTGCGGGGGCCGTTTACATTTGGAATGAACGATGTGACTTTGGCTTCGACGAAATGGAAACTGGTGTTGATGGGGCTGGCCGTGGTTGGCTTTTCCGTCATCGCTTCATTGGGCGCGACGCATCTCAGTTTCATGATGTCGGATCAAGTTTCGTACACATCGTCGATGACCACCGCCTTTGTCATTCCCTTGCTGGTCGCGCCGCCGGCATATAGCTATGTCGCTTGGCTCAGCTGGAAATTGAAGAATGCGAATGAGCGGCTTGACCTGCTCGCGCATCAGGACTCTTTGACCGCGTTGCAAAACCGGCGTGCCTTTATCGAATCAGCGACTGCGCGTCTGGCGGACGGCGCGCCGCACATGCTGGTGATGATCGATATTGACCATTTCAAGCGCATTAATGACCGGCTGGGTCATGCGGGCGGCGACACGGCGTTAAAGCATACTGCCGACCTTTTGCGCAGCACAGCGCCTGATGGCGCGTTGGTGGCGCGACTGGGCGGGGAGGAATTTGGCCTGTTGTTTGCGCTACCCACCGACGAAGGCGATGCATCGATGCTGGCCGCGCAGGCGCATGTCGAAGCGATGCGGATGCAGCTTGAATCCATGCCGCTGATCACGCCGCAGGGCCGCATCAAGGTCACTGCCAGCTTCGGCCTTGCCGTGGCGCGCCCAGACGAGCCGCTCGACACCTTGCTGAGCCGCGCCGACATGGCGCTCTATGCCGCCAAGGATGCAGGCCGCAATTGTTTGCATGCCATAGCCTAAGTATATCGGCGCGGCTTCACCCACCCCCGCATTTTACATTTCCCAAAACGTTTGCATAAAACTAAAGGGGCAAAAACGGGGCGTAAATTGTGGATGAATGATAGAAGTTGATGCAGTAATTACATGGGTGGATGGGGCGGACCCCGCGCATAAGGCGAAACGTGATTTCTATCTGGCGCAGGCCAAGGCGGAGGCGGATGCTTTTGCGCGCGCGCCGCTGCATGATAATGGCACCAACCCCCATCGCTGGGTCTGCAGTGATGAGCTGAATTACTGCGTACGCTCCATCGCCAACAATGCGCCTTGGGTGCGGCGGATATGCATTGTCACCGACGATCAAGTCCCGCAAATCACGCAGCTGCCCCCTGAATTTGCGGCGAAGATCAGCATCGTTGACCATCGCGATATCTTTGACGGGGTGGAGGATGCGTTGCCGACGTTCAATTCGCTATCGATTGAAACGATGCTGTGGCGCATCCCCGGGCTTGCCGAACATTTCCTGTATTTCAACGATGATGTCTTCCTGACCGCGCCTGTTGCGCCGTCGGATTTCTTTGCCGGCGATGGCCCCGTGCTGCGTGGCAAATGGACCAACCACAGCGACCTTGCGGCGTGTGGCACAGCGCGTGATGAGGCCAGCCTGCTGAACCATTTTAACCAGATCAACGCTGCGCAGATGATTGGCTATACCGCCGACCATGTGTTCGAAAGCGCGCATGTCGTGCACCCGATGCAGCGTTCGGTGATGGCGGAATTGTTCGAAAGCTACGCCCCCGAATTTGCGCGCAACGCCAGCTATCGCTTTCGCGACAATGCGCAGTTCCTGCCGCAAAGCCTGCATAACCATGCCTGCCTTGCCGATGGCAGCGCGGCGATATTGGACACGCGCGATTATCTGCATGTCGCCGTCGGCGCGCTCGACCAATGGACCGTCGAGGATGTCAGCGGCTATCTGGACCGCGCGGACCGCGACGCGATCAAGTTTCTGTGCGTCAATGACTTGCCAGAGGTAGAGCGCAGCTTCCCCGATGCCCGTTTGTGGATAGAGGAAGCGATTGGCGGTTAGCCGCGCGGCCAAATTGATATAAAGCCCGCACCGAAATGACTTCTGACAGCCCCGATCCCCTGCCCAGCGCCCCCCTGCCCATCACCCCCCTACCCAGCACCCAGCCGCCCCGCATATTGGTCGATGCCGATGCGTGTCCTGTGAAGGAGGAGATTTACAAGGTCGCCTGGCGCCGCGATGTGCCCGTGGTGCTGGTGAGCAATGCCCGCTTTCGCATGCCCGACCATCCGCTGATCACACGGGTCGTCGTGTCGGACAGCTTCGACGCAGCAGATGACTGGATCGCGGAACAAGCGGACAAGCGCAGCGTGGTGATCACCGCCGACATATTGCTTGCGGACCGGTGCCTGAAGGCTGGCGCGGTGGTGATCGGCAATAATGGCAAGCCGTTCACCAGCGCCTCCATCGGCGGAGCTATTGCGACGCGCGCGATCATGGCCGACCTGCGCGCCGGAATGGACGGCATTGGAGGCGGACCTGCGCCGTTTTCGAAGGCCGACCGGTCACGATTTTTGCAGGCGCTGGATGAAGCATTGGTTAGGTTGGGTTGATTAAGAGCTAGCTTTGATTACAACTCAAATTGTGCGCTAGTCAAAGGCAGCCTTTAATTAGGCGGCCCAGCCGTGAACAATGCTACCAACGGCTGGTTGACGAAATAGACGTTACGCCCCGATTGGTGTTTCACGAGCAAACCTGCGTCCGCCAATTGGTCCAAATATTTAGCTGCCGTTTGCCTCGACACGCTGATCTCGTCGACGACGAAGTCGATACGTGTGTAGGGGTGCCGAAACAGGTTGTTGAGCAAATCCTGAGAATAGATTTTGCCATGTTCAGACCGGATTTTCTGCTTATATTCGGCCATCAAGTTTCGGATTCCGGTAATTAGACCAATGGTCTCTGCCGATGTCTCGGCGACAGCTGTTAGCATGTAAATCAGCCACGGCTCCCAATTGCCGGTTTCTCGAACGGACTGCAGCAATCGGTAATAGTCGGTTTTGTTGCGAGTAATGTAGCGGCTTAGATACAGTATCGGAATGTCGAGTAGCCGTCGTTGCGTCAAATACAGCACATTGATGATGCGACCCAACCGGCCATTGCCATCGGGAAAAGGGTGGATGCTTTCAAATTGGTGGTGAATGATTGCCATCCGTACCAGTGGGTCGATATCGTTGTAGGCGTCGTCATTGATGAACTTTTCCAGCGCAGTCATGTGGGTAACGATGTCAACGCCATTTTGCGGCGGAACATAGACGATCTCGCCGGTCTGATCGTTTTTCAGCGCCGTTCCGGGCGTATTGCGAAAACCTCCGTCGGTGCGCTTCAAAATCTGAAACATCGAAATGATCGAATTGTTCGAAATGATGCCCTGCCTTGTCCGTGCATCATCCAAGCCAAGGTGCAGCGCATCCCGGTAAAGCGCGACTTCTTTTGCAGCAGGAGACGAGGGGTTCTCCGGAAACAAGGTGGCCTGAAACAGCTCGTCCTGCGTGGTAACGATATTCTCGATTTCAGAACTCGCCTTGGCTTCCTGTAGCGAGAGAGTGTCGATAAGAATGCCCTGATTGGGAATGGTCGCCGCACGTCCTTTCAGTTCCGCCAGAAAGCGATGCGCGACGGCCGCGATTTTAAGGACCGCTTTACTCTCAAGCTCCCCCGGTGGCGGCAGTTCGGGGATTTTGTATGTCTCTTTTAACATATCGGCGCAGTCATGTTCGAAAATGGGGATTTATCGAACATATCACAGATATATGTTAAGGAAAGCGGAATTTTTTAACAGGTTTCTGTGTAGGGGTACTTAGGGGTTTTGCACCTATCACGGTAATTCAGTTAATTGGCGTAAATCTGTCATGAGCTTTTCAATTTTCGATATCGCCTGTTCAGCACGCGCGTTCGCCAAATTTGCTGACGCGGATGCTGCCCAAGCGGTCGATTGTGCAGCTAGAATGTCTGACTTTAACTGCTGGACGACGTTCATTAGCGCAATGTCAGAGTTTAAACGTTCGAGCAGATCGGAATAGTTTATCGTGGCAAGATCGCCCTGGCCAAAAATGCCGGGTGCTGGCGATGCTTGAGCAATGCTTGCTAGAGACTGGGCAACAGCAATTCCCGAATTGATTGCCGCCATCATCGGACTAGAAGCCAAATCAGCGAGAATTTTATCTCGTACTTGGCCGTATTGCATAGTGGCTAAATCGCCTTGGCCTTGAATGGCTGGTGCAGTTGAGTACTGAGCTAAAATTGCAGTGGATTGCGCGACTGCGACATTAGATTTGAGACCCTCGATAGCTTGTTCAAGTGACTGCCCTCTTATCAATTCTTCGATATGATGGGTTTTGAGTATGTTCGAAGACGTGCCAAAACGTCCGTACAGCTTTCCATCATATGAATATAAAAGTGCTGGACCTTTTTTTACTTCAATGACAACTATCTTCTTGTCTTCAATGGTGAACGGATAGGCATCAAATAATGGCGCCGGGGATACGAAAGCATGCGCCCAACGTTCGATTTTGTCCCGAACCTCCACTGGATTTTGCAATCCCAATATCGATTTGTCGTCGCTGATACCAATAAGTATGGTTCCATCGTTCGTCGTTGAAAATGCAGCAATTTCTTTACAAATTGCCTCCGGTTTCCTTCGACTCAAGTCAGCTTTAAACTCAACAAAAAGACGTTCGTTACAATCAATTATTGAACGTATTCGACGAAGCTCTTCCAACTGTTGAATAGTCATCATTCAAATTATTCCGAAGACCTAAGTTACATTTTAAATGATGATACAATTGACAATTCAAAACTCAAATCAATCATGCTCCCGGTCGCCTGCCCCCATATATAGCTCGCGGCCGGTTTCGTCATAGACCTTGCTCATTTGTGCCATTCCGGCCTCTGCCTCTTCGGTCGCGATGAACGCTTCGGCGGGCTGGTTCTGCAACCGCGCGAATTCCCGCACTTCCTGACTGATCTTCATCGAGCAGAATTTCGGCCCGCACATTGAACAGAAATGCGCTGTCTTTGCGCCTTCGGCGGGCAGCGTCTGGTCGTGATATTGCTCCGCCGTGTCGGGATCGAGGCTCAGGTTGAACTGGTCGCGCCAGCGGAACTCGAACCGCGCCTTGCTCAGCGCATCGTCGCGGACTTGCGCGGCGGGGTGGCCCTTGGCCAAATCCGCTGCATGCGCGGCGAGCTTGTAGGTAACAACGCCGACCTTTACATCGTCACGGTCTGGCAGGCCCAGATGCTCCTTGGGCGTGACATAGCACAGCATCGCGGTGCCGTACCAACCGATCATCGCCGCACCAATGCCGCTGGTGATATGGTCATATCCCGGCGCGATGTCGGTGGTGAGCGGTCCAAGCGTGTAGAACGGCGCTTCGCCGCACACCTCAAGCTGCTTGGTCATATTCTCTTTGATCTTGTGCATCGGCACATGGCCGGGGCCTTCGATCATCACCTGCACGTCCGACTTCCACGCGCGGTGGGTCAGCTCGCCCAGCGTATACAGCTCGGCAAATTGCGCTTCGTCATTGGCGTCGGCGATCGAGCCGGGGCGCAGGCCATCGCCGAGCGAATAGGCGATATCATAGGCCTTCATAATCTCGGTGATGTCGTCGAAATGTTCGTAGAGGAAATTCTCCTGGTGATGCGCGAGGCACCATTTGGCGATGATCGAGCCGCCGCGCGAGACGATACCCGTCACCCGGTCTGCCGTCAGCGGGATATAGGCCAGCCGGACGCCCGCGTGGATGGTGAAGTAATCGACGCCCTGTTCGGCTTGCTCGATCAACGTATCACGGAAGATTTCCCATGTCAGGTCTTCGGCAACGCCGCCGACCTTTTCCAGCGCCTGATAAATCGGCACGGTGCCGATGGGGACGGGCGAGTTGCGGATGATCCATTCGCGGGTGTCGTGGATGTTGCGGCCCGTCGACAGGTCCATGACGGTGTCCGCGCCCCAGCGGATGGACCAGACCATCTTGTCGACCTCAGTCGCCACATCGGATGCGACCGCGCTGTTGCCGATGTTGGCGTTGATCTTGACCAGGAAATTGCGGCCAATCGCCATCGGTTCGGATTCAGGGTGGTTGATGTTGTTGGGGATGATCGCGCGGCCGCGGGCGATTTCATCGCGCACAAACTCAGGCGTCACATAATCGGGGATTTCCGCGCCAAAGCTTTCGCCATCGCGCTTATATTCGGCAAGGCGCGCACGGCCCAAATTTTCGCGCTCGGCGACATATTCCATTTCCGGCGTGATGATGCCTTTGCGGGCATAATGCATCTGGCTGACGTTCATGCCGGGCTTTGCGCGCAGCACATGTTTGCGGACATTGGGGAATGGCGCAACGCCGCCCGAACGGTCGGGACCAAGCTGGCCATTGTCTTCTGGGCGGACTTCGCGCTGCAACACTTCCTCAACATCGCCGCGCTCACGGATCCAGCTGGAGCGGATTTCGGGCAGACCCATGCTGATGTCGATGCGTGCGTCGCTGTCGGTATATGGCCCGCTGGAGTCATAAACGCGCACGGGCAATTCGCCTGATGACGGCTCGAGATGGATTTCACGCATGGCCACTTTGCGGTCGCCGACATAGATTTTCTTGGAACCACGAATGGGGCCAGTGGTGACGCCAATTTCGGTGCGTGCGGGAATGTCTGCCATGTACTCTCTCCAAATATCACGCAGGAGAGCGATAGGCATGAAGACCGGGGTCGGTCCTCGCCAGTCCCCCGGACTGGCTGCGGTCTCACCTCCCTACGCCCGCATCAACGGGATCAGGTTCAGCGGGTCGGATGGCGTTACCCATCCCTCTCAGTCACACGACTCCCCGGGTATGGTGACGTAATAGGCGCTCGCGCGCATGCTGTCGAGAGCCATGCT
>JBKBTH010000615.1:0-504 GCA_046290915.1 Sphingorhabdus sp. | reverse complement strand
GAACGGAATTCCTCCGGCTGGTGCCTGAGCCACATCCCGGCAAGAAGTGGCGCGAACCGCTCAGATTGGGTGCCGATGATTTCCGTCACAGCTCATTTTATCGGCGCGTTGCGAGCGCATCAATTAAAGAAGGTGAAGATCGAGGCATTCTCTTTAGGATCAATTGCCAGTCAAGATCAGCCCTGCAGCGCTAGGAAGGACGCAATCGTGGGCACTGCACCTGCCGCCCTCGCCCTTAATAGCGGGACAATTCGACATTCAGCCTGCGGTACCCGTGGACGAAGCTCGCCGGGACACGCTCAGGCTCGCCAATCGCCTCAACCCGAAGGCGGCGGCGCGCCATTTCCTCGAGCAGCGTCACCAGCTGCAGCTCCGCCACCCGTGCGCCCACGCAGCGGTGGATGCCATAGCCAAACGAAAGGTGCCGCCGGGCGTTGGGCCGGTCGACGATGATCCGGTCGCCATCGGGAAACACGCTCTCGTCGCGGTTGGCGGAGAGATACC
>JBKBTH010000614.1:0-504 GCA_046290915.1 Sphingorhabdus sp. | reverse complement strand
AACAGGTTCTTCGACAGGTACGCCGGGTGCCGCGTCCATGCGTACGGTCCGTGGGTGATGATCCCGCGATGCGTCAGGTTCGAAAAGCGAAAGCCGAACGCCATCGTCGCCCAGGCATAGATGCCGGTCAGCGCTACCAGCACTGCGCCGACGATCCACAACAGCACATCATGCCCCGCCAGCCAGTGCGTCCAGTCCGACGTGCCGGGATGATAATCGAGCGGGCCGCCATTGCCCATCAGGATGAACGGCGGGTAGCAGATCAGCGCCACCGCCCACGCGCCCGCATAGGGATTGGCGGTGCGGATATGGCTGTCGAGCGGGCGAAAGGTGAGGATGTAGCCCACGGTCGCAAACGCCACGTCGATCATGAACATGCCGGTGATCAGCCAATTGGCCAGCGCCACCGGATTGGTCAGGATGCCGCTCGCGTCGGCGCGGATGAACGCCCCGAACCCTGGCGGCACGATGGCGAGCATGAAGGCGAGGAAGAACGCCTTCACC
>JBKBTH010000613.1:0-504 GCA_046290915.1 Sphingorhabdus sp. | reverse complement strand
ATGGCCATTACAGCCTCGCCGCCGAGAGCATGTACGACCACCCGTTCCAATGGGGCTCGTCGCGCACCGGTCCCGATCTGGCGCGGGTCGGCAACCGCTATTCCGACGAATGGCATGTGCAGCATCTCAAGGATCCGCGCGCGGTGGTGCCGGAATCGATCATGCCGCCCTATGCCTTTCTGGCAGAGCGGGCGCTGAAGCCGGGCGACATGGCGGCTCATCTCAACGCGCTGCGCATCACCGGCGTCCCCTATACCGAGGCGGACATCGCCAAGCCGGGTGAAGTGACCGAGATGGACGCGATCGTCGCCTATCTCCAGATGCTCGGCACCCAGGTCGACTTCCGCGCTGCTGCGGCACGGGAGCAGGCGAAATGAGCTACGATGCTCTGCGTCATTTCGCCGACAGCTGGGGCCTGCTGGCGATGACCATTTTGTTCCTGGGCCTGACCGGCTGGACCTTCCTGCCCTCCGCCCGTCGCAACGGCGCGCGCGCCGCGACCAG
>JBKBTH010000612.1:0-504 GCA_046290915.1 Sphingorhabdus sp. | reverse complement strand
CCAGCAAGAAAATCGCCGATATGGCGGCTACGCTGTGGCTCTTGGTCGGGAAGGCTGTTGCGCCATTCGTCGGGCAATAACGCAGGATTGTCGCGGTACGCCGTAAACAGCTCGCGTACAATTTTGGTCGCCTCTTCTGCCGCTGCCATCTGCGTTGGATGATGATAGAGTTTTTCATACATGAAGGATTTCAACTGCCGCTCACGCGCGTCCATTTCCGTCGAAAATCCACCAATCATGACCCCTGCATGGCGGACATCGTCAGCGGTTTTCACGCCCGTCTCGCCGATCCGCGCGCGCGTCGACTCAATCACATCATTGACCATGACGCCGATCTGCTCGCGCGTAAGCTCACCGATCAGGCGGCGCTGTGGAACATCAGGATAGCGGCCCAGGATTGCTTCCCACCGCTGCGCCACGAAAGGCAAATCTAGCAACTGGTCAATATCGAGCAACCCTGCCCTAATGCCATCATCAATGTCATGATTATCATAAGCAATGTCG
>JBKBTH010000611.1:0-507 GCA_046290915.1 Sphingorhabdus sp. | reverse complement strand
GCCCGGCCAAGCCACCTGCCACCGCAATTTCGCGAATGGCGCGCAATTTGCCGTCACTATTGGCTTTGGCAATAGCAACCGTTTCGGCGCATAATGTCATGCCGTAGCTGGCATTTTCAAAATTACTCCCCGTGATGATTTCGCCGGTATCAAGCAGCAACGCCGCGCCGACATGAAAGTTCGAATAAGGCGCGTATGCGGTGTGGGCAGCGTCTATGGCAAGCTGCACGAGCTTTTGCGTGCTGTCGGTCATTTGCGCACCACAACCCAACGTACCGGACCATCAACGCCGTCAATGCGCCGCGTCAAATTGGCCGTCCACATGACCCATGGCCGCGCGGAATAATCGGGAAGCAACCAATTGCCCTCCAGCCAAACGGTGCGATCAATCGACTTGCTCACTTGATACTTCTTCTCAAACTCAGGGGTGAGTAGCAGGATTGCGGGTGTGCCGCTATGCGCCTCAATCTGGTTTAGGAAGGTTGCGAGTTCGGACAATATCAGTGC
>JBKBTH010000610.1:0-508 GCA_046290915.1 Sphingorhabdus sp. | reverse complement strand
GAACTGACGTTCAACAGTGCGTTCTCTTACAATGACTCGGAACTGACAAAGTACCGGAAAAATACGACAGTGATCCGACCGCTGGGTGGTCCGCTTGCCCTCAGTCCGAAATTCCAGTTCAATGCGCGCTTGCATTGGGAAAAGGAACTTTCATCAGGGCTTATCCCATTCGGGCAAGTCGGATTTCATTATGTCGGCAAAAGCCTTTCTGACGTAATCGACAACGTCGACATTCGGTACCAATCATCGAACCCGACGCTGGGTTATGCCGCGTCGATACCGGTCACCTACAATGGTGTTCTGGTTCGGCCGGGCGACGTCATTGCGCCAATTCAAGGTGCACAGAAGCTTGACTCGTACAGCACGGTTTCTGCATCGTTTGGCGTCTCGAAAGACGAGTGGCGGCTGGAGTTGTTTGGTGACAACCTGACCGATGAACGGCCCGAGCTTTACAAGAGCGGCAATGATGGTGAACTACGCACTACGACATCGCGTCCGCGCACAATCG
>JBKBTH010000609.1:0-513 GCA_046290915.1 Sphingorhabdus sp. | reverse complement strand
CCAATGCGAAAGAGCCGAAGTTAATTTTGGAAATGGACGACGGTGCACTGCAGGAAATTCGTCTGCCAAGCTTCACTACTATCGAAATTACCGATGGTCAGAATGTAAAAGCGGGTGCAGTACTGGCGCGTATTCCACAAGAAAGCTCGAAAACACGGGACATCACCGGTGGTCTGCCACGCGTTGCTGACTTGTTCGAAGCCCGTAAGCCAAAAGATCCAGCCATCTTGGCGGAAATCTCTGGTGTGATCAGCTTCGGTAAAGAAACCAAAGGCAAACGCCGTCTGTTGATCACCCCTGAACAAGGTGATGTGCATGAAGAGATGATTCCGAAATGGCGTCAGGTCAACGTGTTTGAAGGCGAGCGGATCGAAAAAGGTGAAGTTATTTCTGAAGGTCCAGAGTCGCCACACGATATCCTGCGTTTACGTGGTATCCACCATGTTGCCAGCTATATTGTCAACGAAGTTCAGGACGTTTACCGCCTGCAAGGCGTTAAAATCAATGATAAGC
>JBKBTH010000608.1:0-513 GCA_046290915.1 Sphingorhabdus sp. | reverse complement strand
TTGATATCATGCGCCACGTCGTCATCTAGGCATGCCAAAATACGTTCAACATCCATGGCGTTGAAAGCAGCGTAATATTCGCCAATCAGTGCGGCCGTTTTTTCACGAGTGTACGGCATGTACCATTTTGTCCTTTAACCTGATGAATTCCATATCGATTAAGTCAGCGTAGCAAGGCTTGTCCAGTAAGATAAATTGTCCAGACTTTCATAGGATTTTGACACTCTATCGCGGCGGACGGCGATCACAGCGGCAGCAACCCTTGACTCTCCATCCAACCCTGCTAATGCCCGCCTCGTTCGGTGGGGCGACGGTCCCACCGGCAACCGTCCGAGACAGTTGGTGATGGGAATTTGCCCATCTTAATTTCCAGCCTAGACGGGGATAGAGATTTCAGGACTGGCTTTTGCCATCCTTCGCCACCGCTCCCGATTTAATATCGTGTGAGTTCGGCATGAAACTTCCCCACGGACTGAAGTCAGCGGATCGCCCAGCCGGGCGTTTCGCTTTTCG
>JBKBTH010000607.1:0-515 GCA_046290915.1 Sphingorhabdus sp. | reverse complement strand
GCCTCCTTGTCGGCATCATAGCCAGTCGAAGGTGCCGCATGGTGCGCGTGGATCGGCTGCGTGCCCGAAGGCGGGTCGGACGCATCCATCGATTCGTCCAGCGCGCGGTCGAGCCGCGCCTGCTTGCTCTCGGGGTTCTTTTCCAGCCGTTCCGCGATGCTCTCGTCGGTTCCGGCGTCGCCGCGCTTGTTATCGTCGTCCATCGTCTCTCTCCCATCTGGGTGGACGATCAAAACGCGCGCCACGCGTCCCGCGTTCCGCCCCCGAAACGCAGAAGGGCCCGGCCATCGCTGGCCGGGCCCTCCCGAAATCGCCATCGGCGTCGCGGATTATTCGCGGTTGCCGATGAGGCTGAGGATGAACTGGAACATGTTGATGAAGTCCAGATACAGCGTCAGCGCACCCATGATCACTGCCTTGCCGACCATGTCGGTGCCGGCGACATACTGATAGACGCTCTTGATCCGCTGCGTGTCATACGCCGTCAGACCCGCGAAGATCAGCACGCCGGCGAC
>JBKBTH010000606.1:0-515 GCA_046290915.1 Sphingorhabdus sp. | reverse complement strand
AGCGCATCGATCGCATAGCCGCCTTCCATCACGATCGCGGTCGGCAGCCCGGCGGCGGCGATGTCACGCCCCAGCACGGCATAATCCGTCGTCTCCAGCGCGAACTGCGAAATCGGGTCGCCCACAAACGTGTCCGCACCGAAACTGACCAGCAGAACCTCCGCGCCCGACGCCGCAATCGCCGCCAGCGCCTGCTCCTGCGCCCGCCGGAACGCGTCGATCCGTGTCCCCCGCGGCAGCGGCAGGTTCAGCGTCTCGCCTACGCCCTCGCCCGCGCCAACCTCATCGGCATGGCCCCAATAGAACGGAAAGTCGGTCGCCGGATCGGCATGGATCGACGCAAAGAACACGTCGCCGCGCTCCCAAAAGATGTCCTGCGTCCCGTTGCCGTGGTGATAGTCGATGTCGAGGATCGCGACCCGCTCCACCCCCGCATCGCGCGCCGCCTGTGCCGCGACCGCGCCATGGTTGAGGTAGCAATAGCCGCCCATGTAATTGGCCCCGGCATGATGCCC
>JBKBTH010000059.1:0-8404 GCA_046290915.1 Sphingorhabdus sp. | reverse complement strand
CGTCCTCGAAGAAATGCGCAAGCATGGTATTAACGTCGGTGGTGAACAATCGGGGCATATGATCCTTTTGGATCATGCGACCACTGGCGACGGCACGATTGCTGCACTTCAAGTGCTGGCGCAGCTCGTCGAAACCGGGAAGCCAGCGAGCGAAGTATTGCATTTGTTTGATCCAGTACCGCAGCTTTTGAAGAACGTCCGCTTTTCCGGCGGCAAGCCGCTCTATGACGCGCGTGTGCAGCAGGTAATTGCCGATGCTGAGGCGGAACTCGCTGGCAATGGAAGGCTGGTTATTCGCCCGTCCGGCACTGAACCCGTCATCCGCGTTATGGCAGAGGGAGATGACGCTGCGCAGGTTGAGCGGATCGTCGACGGCATCTGCGACGCGGTGAGGGCCGCTGCGGCCTGATGTCTCAGAACACGCCCGCCCGTGTCTTAATTATCGCTGGGTCGGACAGCGGCGGCGGTGCTGGTATTCAGGCAGATATTAAGACGGTGACGATGCTGGGCGGTCATGCGATGACTGCGATTACCGCAATCACTGCGCAGAACACCCTTGGGGTAGATGCGGTGCATATGGTGCCGACGCAGATGGTCATCGACCAAATCGCGGCTGTCGTGAGCGATATTGGCGTCGACGCTGTAAAAATCGGCATGATTGGAAATGCGACGACGGCGCATGCTGTTGCGGACAGCCTTTTGGAACTATCATGCCCGATTATATTTGACCCCGTGATGGTGGCGACGAGTGGCGCTGTTCTCGCCGATGCTGATACTATTTCGGCATTCGAGCGGCTGATGCGGCTTGCGACGCTGACGACGCCCAATCTGCCCGAACTGCAGGCGCTCGGCGGAAAAGACAGTTTGCTTGGGCGGCGCATTCCGTTGCTCATAAAAGGCGGCCATGCGGACGGCGACCAGATCGTGGACGAATTGCACGTGGCGCCGGGCCAAAGCGAAAGCTGGAGCGACGCACGGATTGAAACCCGCAGCACGCACGGAACGGGCTGCACCTTGGCAACGGCCATTGCGACTGGGTTAGGGCAGGGCATGGAGCTTATCTCGGCCATTGAACGCGCGCGCGTCTTCGTACGCTTGGCGCTGCTCGATGCGCCTGGCTTGGGTCAGGGGCATGGCCCCATGGGCCACCAAGCCGTACGCGAAGATGCGATGGTCGCTGGGCCATCGCTCAACCAAGTCACCGTTGGTTGCAGGGACTATGCGGCATCCGTCGACTTTTACAAAGCGCTGGGTTTGCATCAAATCGTCGACAGCCCCGACCACGGCTACGCGCGGTTTGAAATGCCCAATGGTGTTACGTTTTCGATCCATCAAAATGATGACTGCGCGACATCGACGGTCGTGTATTTCGAAAGCAAACGGCTTGATGCTTGGGTTACTGAACTCGCCAGCCAAGGGTATGTTTTCGAACAGGTGCCGCAGGACGAAAGCTGGGGCTGGCGCGAGGCGCGGTTGCTTGATCCCGCCGGGAATTTGGTGTGTTTATATCATGCGGGCGAGCATCGGCGATATCCGGCCTGGCGCATATGATCGTCGGCGTCGATGAAGCTGGACGCGGGCCGCTTGCAGGACCAGTTGTTGCGGCCGCAGTGTTGTTATGCAAACCGCGCCCGTCTGGTCTGGATGACAGTAAGAAACTAAGTGCTGCCCGCCGCGCCGAGCTTGAACAAACGATCAAACGCCGATGTCAGTGGGCGGTGGGCGTGGTGGATGTTGATGACATAGACCGGTTGAACATCTTTGGCGCAACGATGTTGGCGATGACGTTAGCGGTCGAGGCCTTGTGCGCAAAGCTTGGGTGCGATCCGCTTGAGGTGCTTGTGGATGGCAATATGACACCCTCGGGTCGTCGACCCGAATGGCGATGGAGCGCGCGGGCGATCGTTGGGGGCGATGCGCTTGAGCCCTGCATTTCTGCCGCGTCCATTATCGCGAAAGAACATCGTGACCGGATGATGTGCGAGGCGGCGCAGCAGCACCAACATTATGGTTGGGAACGGAACAAAGGTTACGGAACACCCGACCATTTGGCGGCGCTACGGCTGCATGGGCCAACGCCGCTGCACCGCAAAAGCTTCGCGCCAGTCTCCCAAATGCTTTTGCTGTAAATTTTTCTTTTCGGTGAGTCCTTCGGGCAACACCACTACCCATTGAGTCCGGTTGGAATCGCCAGACTCCATATCTTGTGCCGGACTCGTTTCGTTCCATCTACATTATGCCATCACGTGCGACTCGGCCTGCATCCTTACTTTGTTAACATCCTTGACCTTGCGGCTCCACTGACTCATCGCAGTGTTGTACGTATTTTGGGGGAAGTAAGCCGTGGGCGTTATTGAGAAAATCAGGCCAGTCGCAAAGTCAAAGCCGGTCGAGGTTCATGACCTGCCGCGTAACCAGATTTTGCGGATGGACTGCGTCGAAGCAATGCGCTCATTGCCCGATTGCTCAATCGATATGGTGTTTGCCGACCCACCCTATAATCTGCAGCTTGGTGGTGATTTGCTGCGTCCCGACAACAGCAAGGTCGATGCGGTAAATGATGAATGGGACAAGTTTGCAAGCTTTGCCATTTACGACAAGTTCACCCGCGAATGGCTAGCCGAAGCGCGGCGCATATTAAAGCCAAACGGCTCGCTTTGGGTCATTGGCAGCTATCACAATATTTTCCGCGTCGGCACCGCTGTGCAGGACGCTGGCTATTGGATTTTGAACGATATTGTCTGGCGCAAGTCCAACCCGATGCCGAATTTTAAGGGCACGCGTTTCACCAATGCTCATGAGACTTTGATCTGGGCGTCGAAAAGCGAGAAGTCGAAATACACGTTCAACTATCGTGCAATGAAGACGCTAAATGACGAACTCCAAATGCGTTCGGATTGGTTGATCCCCATTTGCGGCGGACAAGAGCGCTTGAAGCGCAATGGCACCAAGGCGCATCCAACGCAGAAACCTGAAGCATTGTTGTACCGCATCTTGCTGGCTTGTACGAAGCCAGGCGATGTTGTGCTCGATCCATTTTTCGGCACAGGCACAACAGGAGCCGTCGCACGCCGCTTGGGTCGCGACTGGATCGGTTGTGAGCGCGAAGCTGTCTATTGCGAAGTCGCAGAAGAGCGCATTGCTGCTGCACTGCCTTTGGACGAAAGCGCGATCAAAACCATGCAGTCGCCGAAGTCGGCACCAAAGGTCGCCTTTGGCCAGTTGGTTGAGGCGGGTTACCTGAACCCCGGCACCAAAATTTACGACCGGAAGCGCCATTTCGAAGCGATTGTCCGCGCGGATGGTTCTATTCTGTGCGGTACGGTCGACGGCTCCATTCACAAGGTCGGTTCGACTATCCAGAATGCACCAAGCTGCAATGGCTGGACCTATTGGCACTATGCCGCTGCTGACGGCGCGCTGAAGCCGATTGATGATCTGCGCCAAACCTATCTGCTTGCCACTGAGCCATGAATAAAATCTATCTTCGTCCCACCGGCTTTGTTGAAAGCCCTCAGCGGCACGAAGGTGAATGCTTGCGTCTTGCGGGCAATATGCTGTGGTTCTCGCAATTTGAGGTTACCCGGCGTTCGCCTGCATCAACAGTGCGGCAGATGGTATCGGTCAGCCAGTGGGATCAGTTTGCTGCCGGACTTCCCAACGCAGAGCGCCAAAAAGCAGAGATTTTAGTCCAACGCATCACCGCCGCCCGGCCAGCATTACAAATGGGTGCGCGAACTATCAGGTTGGACCAGCCGCATGTGATGGGCATCATCAACGCCACGCCCGACAGTTTCTCAGATGGCGGCAAGAATGTTGATGTAGAAGTGGCCGCGGAAGCCGCATTCGCGATGTCGAGTGCTGGGGCGGCAATTATCGACATTGGCGGTGAATCCACCCGCCCCGGCGCAGCGCTCGTTTGGGAAGGCGATGAACTGGCCCGCGTCGAGCCGCTCATCCGCAGATTATCTGGGGCAGGGACTGCGGTGTCCATCGACACAAGAAAAGCCTCTGTGATGGCCGGAGCTGTCAGCGCCGGCGCAGCAATGATTAACGACATTTCCGCTTTGGTTTATGATGAGCGTGCGCTTGAAGTTGCGCGGGGCAGCGATGTGCCAGTTGTCTTAATGCACGCGCCAAGTCAAAGCAGCGACCCGCACAAGGACGGCGTCTATGACGACGTTGTCTGCGATGTCTTCGATTGGCTTGAAGAACGCATCGCCGCGGTGGAAGCATCCGGCATACAGCGTGAAAAAATACTTGTCGATCCGGGCATTGGCTTTGGCAAGTCGCTGGCTGAAAATCTCTCGATTATTAACAATCTGTCTGTCTATCATGGCTTGGGCTGCGCGATTCTGTTCGGCGCAAGCAGAAAGCGGCTGATTGGCGCGCTCTCCAATGAAGCGGACGCGCAGCACCGGTTGGGTGGGTCCATTTTTCTTGCGATGAAGGCGGTCGAACAAGGCGCACATATCATTCGCGTGCATGACGCGGCTGAAACCGTTCAAGCTGTGCAGGTGTGGCGTGGAATGCGCGATGCGGCTTTGACCGCGAGAGCGTAAACTACCGCTATTTGGCTGCCTTGTTGGTGCCCGCACCTTCGCCCAAAAGGTTTGCGTTCTGGGAGAAACTGAAATGCTTTTGAAATATATCGTTGGGTACGTTGCTACCGGTCTTGCGTTCGCGTTGATCGACAGCATTTGGCTGCGCAACATGTACACGCGCCTTTACCAGCCAGAGATTGGCGAACTGTTGATGAAGGGCGGGTTCCGTATGGGGCCAGCCATCATTTTCTACGTACTATATATATTGGGCATGATGATTTTCGCAGTTGGCCCCGCGCTCCATTCGGGCAAATGGCAGACCGCACTCGTCTGGGGCGCGATGCTCGGCTTCTTTTGCTATATGACTTATGACCTGACGAACTTTGCCACATTGAAAGTTTGGAGCACTAAAGTCACTGTGCTCGACATTATCTGGGGTACATTCTTGACGGGTTCAGCGTCGGTATCCGGATTTTGGATTACGCAGGCCTTGCTCGGTAAAAGTACCTAAGCAACGTCGCTGATGCCAAGGTCAGCGAGCTTACGGTACAAGGTCGAGCGCCCAATGCCCAAGCGGCGCGCGACTTCAGTCATGCGTCCACGGTAATGCCCGATAGCGAGGCGGATGACGTCCGCTTCGATTTCTTCGAGTGGGCGCATGTTGCCGTCAGTTTCATAAAGTGTAACACCGATACCATCATTGGCGCCGGCACCACCCGACCCACCATTGCCTGGAACGCCGACGGCTGCAGATATTTGCGGAAATTCTTCGGGCGTTAGCGCATCGCGCTCACACAGGACCGCCGCACGGAACAGCGCGCTTTGCAACTGCCGGACATTGCCCGGCCAGTCATAACCGCGCAACATGGTCAATGCCTCGTCGGTGATGCCAAGGCTGCGTAGCCCGGGCTGACTTGCCATGCGGCCGAGAAAATGGCGTGCAAGTGCGGGTATATCGGACGTCCGTTCGCGCAAGGGCGGGATTGTCAGCTGGACAACATTCAACCGGTAATAGAGGTCTTCGCGAAACTGTCCGTCGGCCAGTTTGTTTGCCAACGATGAATTGCTTGCCGACAAAATGCGGACATCAATACGATAGCTATGTGCTGCACCCAGAGGAGAAATTTCGCTTTGCGTCAGAAGGCGAACCAACCTGACTTGTGTTTCTGGCGGCAACAGATCGACTTCGTCCAGAAAGACCGTTCCGCCCTCTGCCTGCTGAAATATGCCGATGCGGCGGTCAAAGGCGCCGGCAAAAGCATCTTTTTCGTGACCGAATAATACTGAGTCGAGCAGGTTGGAAGAAATCGCCCCGCAATTGACCTTTAAATAGGGAAGCTTGGCGCGTGGGCTGGCGGCTTGAATGGCATCTGCAACAACCTCTTTGCCAACCCCGTGTTCGCCTTCGATGAAGATCGGCGCACGGCTGCGCGCGGCCTTTGCGGCGATCGCCAGTGCAGTGCGAAATGCCGGGGCGGATCCGATGATTTCTTCGAAAGCCAATGGCTGCGTAATTTTCTCGGTCAGCGGATGAAGTTCGCCTAGCTCTTTGCTTTTATCCGCAGCCATGCTGAGCGCCGCGATCAGGCGTTCGGGCGCTACAGGCTTGATAATATAGTCAGATGCGCCAGCGCGCATTGCATCGATTGCCGCTTCGTTCGAACCGATGGACGTCATAAGCAGAATTGGAAGTGCAGGGCGACGCGACTTTAGTTCGGAAATGAGCGAAGCCGAATCTGCTCCAGGAACCCACTGGTCCAGGATGATGGCATCCAGCATCATGCCGTCTTGCGTGCCCAACATCGCGATGGCCGTTTCTGCATCGCGCGCAAAAACCGTTCTCCATCCGGCCCGCGATGCGATAGCCGACACCAACCTGCACTGCGCAGGCTCGTCGTCTACAAGCATCAACAATCTGGTTTCTGGGTCTTGCATTCACTATCCGCCAATGTTCGTTGACCGCTTTGGTAAGACAAATGGGTAAAGACCGGATTAAGCACCCCAATTATTTTCTTTAACTATGCCGCTTGAGCATTGGAAATTCACAAGTTAAGGCTGCAACGCAATTAAAGTTTAGATGGAGGCTGTTTTGGCACAAGATCACGACCTGGGACCTGCAAAAGATATCTATGCCGGTTTTATCGCATTGTTCAAATGGGGCACTGTTGTTGCCGTCGCTGTTACCGCGCTGGTGGTTCTTATCATCGCTAGCCGCGCTGCTTAAGTGGTAAAGATCGCTGTACTGAAAGAGACCGCTGCTGGCGAAACGCGGGTTTCTGCATCGCCTGAAACGGTGAAGAAATTCATCGCATTGGGGGCAACAGTTTCTGTCGAGAGTGACGCCGGGGCTTCTGCCTCAATCGGTAATAGCGATTATGAGAACGCCGGCGCCACAGTAGGAAGCGTGTCGTCTGTTCTTAAGGACGCCGACATCATCTTGGGTGTGCAAGGACCTGACCCGAAAGCCTTGGTCGGCATGAAGGCTGGTGCTTGGCTCGTGGCCGGACTTGATCCGTTTGGTCAGCGGTCGCGCGTTGATGCTTATGCCAAGGCTGGCGTGGATGCGCTGGCGATGGAGTTCATGCCGCGCATAACGCGTGCGCAATCGATGGACATATTGTCGTCGCAGTCGAACCTGTCGGGTTACAAGGCGGTCATTGAAGCCGCATCCGTATATGGTCGCGCTTTTCCAATGATGATGACTGCTGCTGGCACGGTAAGCGCGGCAAAAGCGTTCATCATGGGTGTCGGTGTTGCAGGGCTTCAGGCGATTGCAACGGCACGGCGCCTTGGTGCGCAAGTGTCGGCAACCGACGTACGCTCAGCGACGAAAGAGCAAATAGAATCGCTCGGTGCCAAGGCTATATTTGTCGAGAATGTCGCCGGAATCGAAGGCGAGGGTGCTGGCGGTTACGCGACTGAAATGTCCGATGAATATAAGGCCGCGCAGGCGGAACTTGTCTCTGCCCATATCGCCAAGCAGGATATCGTTATCACGACAGCGTTAATCCCCGGTCGCCCGGCGCCGCGTTTGGTTTCCGACGCACAGATTGCGACGATGAAGCCTGGCTCCGTGATATTCGATCTTGCGGTCGCGCAAGGCGGCAATGTCGAAGGATCGAAGCCGGATGAGATTGTCGTCAAACATGGCGTCAAGATTGTTGGCTATTCAAACACACCAGCGCATTTGGCAGCGGATACATCCGCGCTGTTTTCGCGTAATCTGTTCAACTTCCTGTCCGCGTTTTGGGACAAGGAAGCGGGTAGGCCAGTCTTGCCTGATGACGATGAAATTACCGCAGCAATTCGCCTGACCAAAGATGGCAAGGTCGTGAATGATCGCCTGTTGGCGTAAGGGGGCACCATGGACTTTATTTCTATTTTATCCATCTTTGTGATGGCGTGTTTCGTGGGCTACTATGTCGTCTGGTCGGTTACGCCCGCACTGCACACGCCTTTGATGGCGGTGACGAACGCGATTTCGTCCGTGATTATCGTGGGCGCATTGATCGCGGCTGCTGCGGGTGGTTCGCCAACAGCCAAATGGCTCGGGCTAATCGCTGTTGCGCTGGCAAGCGTGAACATTTTCGGTGGCTTTGCGGTCACCGCGCGTATGCTCGCAATGTACAAGAAAAAGGAGCGCTAAGTTGGAACATGCTGCTCCTCCCGCATGGGTTATGCTCGCCTATTTGATATCGGGCGTCTTTTTCATATTGGCTTTGCGCGGGCTTTCTTCGCCAGCGACATCGCAGCGCGGCAACCGTTTTGGGATGGCCGGAATGCTGATTGCCGTTGTCACGACATTGGTCACGCATGAGGTTGCATCGCTACCTGAAATCTTGGCTGCGATAGCCATCGGT
>JBKBTH010000605.1:0-516 GCA_046290915.1 Sphingorhabdus sp. | reverse complement strand
CCCGATTTTGCGCATCTGGTTATCGACTATGCGCCTAACAAAACCATTGTCGAATCGAAGTCGCTGAAGCTTTTCCTGGGGTCCTTCCGCAACCACGCTGCCTTCCATGAAGATTGCACGGTTGGCATCGGGCAGCGGCTATTCACCGAATTGCAGCCGCATTGGCTTCGCATCGGTGGCTATTGGTACCCGCGTGGCGGAATTCCCATCGACGTGTTTTGGCAATCGGGGGAACCGCCCAAGGGGTTGTGGCTTCCTGATCAAGGCGTTGCCCCTTACCGAGGGCGTGGCTGAGTCTATTTAAACAGGCTGCCCAAGATTCCCCGCACAAGGGACTTGCCAAACGATCCCGCCACTTGGCGACCAATGGATGTCGCAGCGGAACGCGCTGCCGATTGCAGCATCTTGTCCGCCATGCTTGGCTTTGCAGCTTCGCGCGCGGCCGCAGCCTGCTGACGTGCCAGTTCTTTCGCGGCTATCGCATCCGCCTTTGCCTTTTCCTTCGCGGCGGCGGCG
>JBKBTH010000604.1:0-518 GCA_046290915.1 Sphingorhabdus sp. | reverse complement strand
ATGCTATTGTTGACGCTGACTTCTTCGGTTGGGAACGTTGGCAATATGCCACCCGAGCTTTCTGTTGGTGCTACCATGATGGCGCGTACGCGTACGAAAGTATCTCCTGCTTTAGCATAAGCGGGGGAGGCCAAGGCGCTCACGGCGATTGCGGGTAGAACTGCGTATTTCCAAAAGTGCATGTCATTTCCTTTCTGGTGGATGATGCTGGAATCGCAGTGAGCCTCATGCGGCATGATCGCATTGATCTAGGCCAAAAAAGTGGTTGATCGAGATCAAAGACAGGCCGTCCCGGTCCTGTTCAAACAAAAGGCATGTGGACTTTTTATCCTGAACTGCTGGCGGCCAATGTCCCACGATATACGAGCTACCCGACGGCAGTGGAGTTTAGCGACACGGTGGGAGCGCCCGCATTTTCGCAGGCGCTGGATGATGTTCCCGCCGACGCCCCTATATCGCTTTATCTGCATATCCCATATTGCCGCGAAATATGCTGGTACTGCGGTTGCAACACCGGC
>JBKBTH010000603.1:0-521 GCA_046290915.1 Sphingorhabdus sp. | reverse complement strand
GCAAACCACGCAAGCTGTTTCAAAAATCCTGAAAAACGGCGCGAAATTCCGGCTGAAGCGCGGCGCATTGGGTAGCTATATGCTTATTCTGGGCAATACCGGCATTCGCGTTAAACGGGTATCCTAACCCGTCGCAGTTAACGGCTCCGCATGTAAACATGTGTACGACAACAAGTATTGCCGATTTTTTACAATCATAATGGTTGTTTTTGCGCTTAGAGACGTGCGCGGTCCAGTAACTGTCGCATTTTTATAAGGCAAATAAACATGACCGAGCTTAACCATCGCCGTTTTGCCCTTTCAACCGGGATCGAAATGGATGCGTTTACTGCAGGCGATCCCGCGAACCCCGCGATTATATTCCTTCATGGATTTCCGGAATCGCACCGGACATGGCGGCACCAGATTGCGCATTTTTCGGACCGGTTTTTTTGCATTGCGCCTGATCAACGTGGCTATCGCAATTCGTCAAAGCCGCAAAATGTCGACGCGTATACTGCCGACAAGTTGACTGCGGATAT
>JBKBTH010000602.1:0-523 GCA_046290915.1 Sphingorhabdus sp. | reverse complement strand
ATGTCTTCAGCGACCAATACCTGTCCGTCGCACTGGGCGGACGCCCCAATACCAATCGTCGGACAAGCAATTTTCTGGGTAATTTCAATGGCGATATGCTCAAGCACGCCTTCGATCACCATTGCAAAGGCACCGGCATCGGACATTGCGATTGCGTCTTCGACAATCGATTTGGCTTCCTCAGGGCTTTTGCCACGTACGCCATAGCCGCCCAAGATGTTCACGGCTTGCGGGGTGAGACCCACATGCGCCATCACCGGAATGCCGCGTGATGTCAGGAACTCGACCGTCGGAGCCAAAACCCTCCCGCCTTCCAATTTGACCGCAGCGGCGCCGGTTTCCTTCAAAAGCCGCGATGCGTTTACAAAAGCCTGCTCGGGCGAGGCTTCATAAGAACCAAATGGCATGTCGACGATGACGGCCGCGTGATAGCTGCCACGCACAACTGCTGCGCCATGTGCAGCCATCATTTCCATCGTCACCGCCACAGTGTGTGGCAGGCCATAAATCACCTGACCCAGCG
>JBKBTH010000601.1:0-524 GCA_046290915.1 Sphingorhabdus sp. | reverse complement strand
ATGGCGCCGAGGTCATCAAGATCTGTGCCACCGGCGGGGTGTTCTCGCGCAATACCGAACCGGGCCAGCAGCAACTGTCGGAAGAGGAGATGCGCGCGATCGCGGATGAGGCGCATCAATGGGGGCTGAAGGTTGCCGCGCATGCGCATGGCGCGGCGGGGATCAAGGCCGCGATCCGGGCCGGCATCGACACGATCGAACATGCCAGCCTGGTCGATGATGAAGGCATCAAGCTGGCGGCGACGCGCAAGCAGCCGGTGTGGTTTTCGATGGATATCTACAACACCGACTACACCCAGGCCGAGGGCAAGAAGAACGGCGTGCTGGAGGATAACCTGCGCAAGGATCGCGAAATCGCGCAGATCCAGCGCGACAATTTCCGCAAGGCACATGCGGCGGGGGTGAAGATGGTGTTCGGCAGCGATGCCGGGGTGATGCCGCACGGCACGGCAGCCGGTCAGTTCCGCGTCATGGTCCAGTACGGCATGACCCCGATCGAGGCGATCCGCGCGGCGACGCTCAAT
>JBKBTH010000600.1:0-524 GCA_046290915.1 Sphingorhabdus sp. | reverse complement strand
AATCTGGCTGACGAAGTAACGGCTTAGCGCGACTTCGGCGGCAGCGGGAAGAAGCCAGACGTGCGCGCGACATATTCCGCGTATCCGGGCCGCGTCTTGCGCATGCCATATTCGAGCAACGGTTTGCCCGACCAGCGCGTAAGCGTGAAGGTCAGGAAGACCGGACCAATAATGCTTATCCAACCGGGTAGGCCAGTCTCACACGCAATAAGCCAGATGCCCCACCAGGTGCAGGCATCGCCAAAATAATTCGGATGTCGGGTATAGCGCCACAGACCCGTGTCGAGCACCTTGCCTTTATTCGCAGGATTAGCGCGGAAAGCGTTCAGCTGCGCATCACCAATGGTTTCGAACAATATGCCAATGAGGGCTATAATAGCTCCAGCAAAGGCGAGCGGGCCTAACACCGTGCGGCCGCCATCGCTTGACCAAATGCCTATCTGTGCGGGCAGGCACGTGATGAACAGCAACGGAGCTTGTGTCAAAAATACGGACAGCAGCGACGTCTTGCTCCAGCTCCACCC
>JBKBTH010000599.1:0-524 GCA_046290915.1 Sphingorhabdus sp. | reverse complement strand
AATCTGGCTGACGAAGTAACGGCTTAGCGCGACTTCGGCGGCAGCGGGAAGAAGCCAGACGTGCGCGCGACATATTCTGCATATCCGGGCCGCGTCTTGCGCATGCCATATTCGAGCAACGGTTTGCCCGACCAGCGCGTGAGCGTGAAGGTCAGGAAGATTGGGCCAATAATGCTTATCCAGCCGGGTAGGCCAGTTTCACACGCGATAAGCCAGATGCCCCACCAGGTGCAGGCATCGCCAAAATAATTCGGATGTCGGGTATAGCGCCACAGTCCGGTGTCGAGCACTTTGCCCTTGTTTGCGGGGTTAGCGCGAAAGGCGTTCAACTGCGCATCACCAACGGTTTCAAACAAGATGCCAATCAGGGCGATAATCGCGCCTGTAAAAGCGAGCGGCCCTAACACCGTGCGGCCGCCATCGCTTGACCAGATGCCGATCTGCGCCGGCAGGCACGTGATGAACAGCAACGGCGCTTGTGTCAAAAATACGGACAGCAGCGACGTCTTGCTCCAGCTCCACCC
>JBKBTH010000598.1:0-528 GCA_046290915.1 Sphingorhabdus sp. | reverse complement strand
AAAAGGCCGACGCAACTGACACCACTGTCGACGGCATGGATTCGACCACAGAAAACAAAATGGAAGCGGATGCACAAACTGTCCGTGAAAAGGGCGAAGCTAAGGCTGATGCCATGGAAGACAACGCTGACACGACCGACAAATAATCGTTTCGTTTATGCTATAAAAAAGGGCTCGCCGGGAAACTGGCGGGCCCTTTTTTTATAAGGCGGCCTCATACAGATGATGCAGGTAATTGGGGTTGAACACCGCGAGATCGCGCAGGCCATTTAGATCATTCACGCGCAACGTGCCGCGTTGAATTGTGGCAACGCCCGTTGCGTTCAAATCCTTGATTGTCCGGCTGACATGCGGCTGAGTCATCCCCAGTGCATCGCCAATGTCGGATTGCGTCAGCGGAAACCGGCACAGTCCATTTTCCGCAAGCCCGACCATTTTCAAGCGCAAAAACAACTCGCATGCAAGGTGGGCCAAGCTTTCCACAGCGTTGCGTTGGCCGACGGATACCAGCCATTCACGCTGTATAGA
>JBKBTH010000597.1:0-531 GCA_046290915.1 Sphingorhabdus sp. | reverse complement strand
GCGATCCGGGTTGGCACTTGGCTTATCCATTTTGTTGACTGCAATAATAATCGGAACTTCAGCAGCTTTGGCATGGTTGATCGCTTCAACTGTCTGCGGCATTACACCGTCGTCAGCTGCAACTACAATAATAGCCAAATCTGTCACTTTCGCTCCGCGTGCACGCATTGTTGTAAAAGCTGCGTGACCAGGCGTATCCAGGAAAGTGATTTTCTTGCCGTCTTCATCTACTTGATAAGCACCGATATGCTGCGTAATACCGCCAGCTTCTCCTGCCGTCACTTTCGTGTGGCGGATCGAGTCAAGCAGAGTTGTTTTACCATGGTCAACGTGGCCCATGATTGTGACTACCGGTGGACGTTCTTCGTTCAACGTTTCATCTTCCGGTTCGAAGTAAACTTCCAGGTCGGTTTTATCAACCAGGATTTCTTCTTCCACTTCCACTTCATATTCAGCGCAGATCAATTCAATCGCATCTTTATCAAGTTCCTGGTTAATGGTAGCCATTACACCAAGCATGAATAATTTTTT
>JBKBTH010000596.1:0-537 GCA_046290915.1 Sphingorhabdus sp. | reverse complement strand
GGAGCCCCTCAAGAGCCGTCATATCGCCGACTTTCTGGCAGGGATGACCGATCGCTTTGCGCTGACCTGCCACCGCCAGATCTTCGGCCGTGCAGCTGACGGGCTTAGCCACGTCTGACCCATCTATATTGCATTGCAGCGTAATTCGATTGACAGCCTGAGTGGCTTTGGTCATTCCCTGAAACGTCGATGGGGTGCAAGCCCTTGAAAACGACACGGGAGAGCGCGGGGTGCAAGCCTCGCCACCGAAGGAGCAACCGCCCCGGAATCTCTCAGGTCATCGGGACCGTGTCGTTAGTCGGCGCTCTGGAAAGCGAGTGGCCCTGCCGGGCTGCTCCACCGAAGGGGTAAATGACCGGTCTGCCAGGATCGCTCATGAAAGCTCTCAGGTTCAAGTGACAGAGGGGGTTGGATGTCGGGCACGGCCAATGGGCTGTGCCGTGCCATTCAGCCTCATGCCACCGGAGTGCCTGATGACCACCGACTATATCGCCGAAATGCTCGAGCGCATTCCCGACAAGCATCTGCCGCTGGACG
>JBKBTH010000005.1:17773-21593 GCA_046290915.1 Sphingorhabdus sp. | reverse complement strand
TCAGGTTTGGCCAATCAGAATTCGATAAATGAGCAAGAGGCTCAGCTGCGGGCGTTTATGACAGCGCGCAGCCTGATCGCGACAGACACGCCCCAATATGCCTTCTACGACGCGCCTTGGACGCTTCCGTTCATGCGCAGAAATGAGATCATGATCGAGATTGCCAGTAAGTAGGCTCTTTAATCTGCATCCGGCGACGCTGGTTTTCAATCCGGCTGCAGATATTGCGGCATCGTGATGCAAAAGACTATCAACGGCATCTGCGCAGCTGAGCATTACTAACCCGATAGGGTGCAAACGGCGGTCATGCCTGACAACCATTCGCCCCCCATCATCTTAAAGCTTACGCCTTGGCCTTCAGGCTCTCAGCTACCGAGACACCGTGCCGCTCCAGCGCTTCGACAATCTTGCCGGCGCCTTCAAGCTCACCCCAAAACATCGGGCCGCCCCTGTAAATTGGCCAGCCATAGCCATAGATCCAGACGACATCGATATCGGACGCGCGCTGGGCTTTGCCTTCTTGGAGTATTTGATAACCCTCGTTGACCATCGGGTACAGCGTACGCTCGACAATCTCCTGATCGCTGATTTCGCGTTTGGGCAGATTGGATGTCGCGCGGAATTCTTCAATGATGGCGAGCGCTTCAGTGCTTGGTGTGCCCACACGCTTTTCATCATAATCATAAAAGCCCTTGCCGTTTTTCTGACCAAAGCGACCGGCGGCGCACAACGCGTCACGGATGGTATCAATGCGGCTTGGGTCGCGGTGCCAACCAATGTCGAGGCCCGCAAGATCGCTCATCTGGAAAGGGCCCATCGGCATGCCAAAATCGGTATGCACCTTGTCGATCTGCGCAGGCGTTGCACCTTCCAACAACAATTGCATAGCTGGCTGCTGACGCGTTGACAGCATGCGGTTGCCGATAAAGCCATGGCACACACCAGCGACTACCGCCACTTTGCCAATTTTCTTGCCGATGGCCATGGCTGTGGCCAGTACATCGTCCGCAGTCTTTTCGCCGCGGACCACCTCCAACAATTTCATCACATTAGCGGGCGAGAAGAAGTGCATCCCAACGACGTCCTGCGGACGCGATGTGCTATTGGCGATTTCATCAACATCAAGATACGATGTGTTCGAAGCTAAGATAGCGCCCGGCTTACAAATGGCATCAAGTTTCCCGAACACCTCTTTCTTGACGTCCATGCTCTCGTAAACAGCTTCGATCACCAGATCGCAATCTGCCAGATCCTCCAGCGAGAGCGACGGCGTTAATATGCCCATCATGCCCTCGACTTGATCGTTCGTGAACCGGCCTTTGGCTGCGCTATTTTCATAGTTCTTCCGGATTACACCCACACCGCGATCCAGATTTTCTTTAACCATCTCGACGATGGTCACAGGAATTCCCTTCAACAAGAAATTCATCGAAATACCGCCGCCCATGGTACCTGCGCCAATGACGCCGACTTTTTTAATGTCGCGCAGCGTTATATCCTTAGGGAGTCCATCAATTTTCGCCGCTTGTCGTTCGGCAAAGAACATGTGGCGCTGCGCAGCAGATTGCGATCCGCCCATGAGCTTAAGGAATTCAGCGCGTTCAAACTTCATGCCGTCATCGAAGGGCAATCTCGTCGCTGCCTCGACACAGGCCAGATTGGCATAAGGTGCTTCAAAACCGCGCCACTTTTTCGCGTTGGCAGCCTTCAACTGTTCGATGACGCCGACATCGCCGGTCAGCGGCCGGTCGCGCGTTGGCCTAGGGCCAGCAGCAATCAATTCACGTCCATAAGCGATAGCATCTTCAGCGAGGGTATCTTCACCGGCAAGGCGATCAACCAGGCCAATCGCGGCAGCCTTAGCAGCGGGCAAATGTTCCCCAAGTGCGCACATGGTTGCTGCAGCCTCGACACCAACAACCCGAGGAAGCCGCTGCGTCCCGCCAGCACCCGGCAACAAGCCAAGCTTTACCTCCGGCACACCAAGGCGTGCGGAAGGAACCGCGATGCGGTAATGACAGACAAGCGCAGTTTCCAATCCCCCACCAAGCGCCGTTCCATGAATTGCCGCCACGACAGGTTTATGCGCGGCCTCGATCATGTTGAGTACGGCATTGAAATCAGGCCCTTGCGGCGGCTTTCCAAACTCTGTGATGTCGGCGCCTGCAATAAAAGTCGATCCAGCGCAGCGCAGCACAATCGCTTTTACGGAGTCATCGCCAAGTCCTAGTTCAAACCCATCTTTCAGCCCCTGCCGGACATGCCACGAAAGCGCATTAACAGGCGGGTTATCGACGAGGACAACGAGGATATCATCGATTTTTTGCGTGGTGACTGATTGCACGTGGCTCTCCTAAAGTTTGGGAATGCTGCCGAAACGGAAGCCTGTTCCAGTTAATTCTTATTGCCTGCAATTTAGAACGTTGTGGGCGCGATATGCAACAATGCTACGCCTCAACCTTCCGCTACGTTAACCTCGTTTGCGATGCAGGTTGTTAGATTTTTTTACGTTACCCACGGCATATGGAATCAGATTTAGCCCGACTGTTCACTGCTTCGCCTGACCACGACCCGGTGGCGGATGTAACCGGTCATCTGGACCGCCGCGAACATGCGCGTAGCGTCAAGGTAATGCGTGTGGCGCGGCTGAAGGATATTCAGGTCCATGCGGAATGCCTAGGCCTCGTGCGCGACGTGTCACCTGGCGGCATGATGATTGACGCTTTTTTTGCGCTGGAGGTGGGGCAATCCATTTCGGTCGCCTTGTTGGACGATCAGGAACTGACGGGCGAAATCATGTGGCGCGACGGCACAACGGTCGGCGTCCAATTTACAGCCGAGATCCTTGTTGATGACATTCTGGCGAAGCCAGCCACCAAAAAGGATGGTCAACGGAGCAGACTTCCGCGGTTCAAAACCTGTAAACCCGTGACGCTGAACAGCGACAACAAGACTTTTGAAGCTGTCCTGTCGAATATATCCCAGCGCGGCGCAAAAATATTGACCGAGGCAAAGCCCCGGATGAACAGCAACATCTTAATCCGGCTAAATACAGCTTATTCAGTGGCCGCGACCGTAAAATGGCGAACGAACGCAATCATCGGGATCGAGTTTCATCGCCCGTTACCTGTTGCCGAACTCGCCGAGTGGATCGCCAGTAACTAGGCGACAAGAACCTAGGCTTTCAGGCTCTGAATAATTGCCGAAAAGTCCAAGCCGCCTTTTCCAGCCGCGTCAAACTGTGCGTATAACTCAGCCGCCCGCGCGCCCATGGGCACATCGGCGTTGACTGACTGCGCAGCCCCCATCGCTAGTTTAAGGTCTTTCAGCATCAGCGCTGTCGCAAAGCCGCCCTGATAATCATTATCCGCAGGGGACGTCGGTCCAACGCCGGGCACCGGGCAATAGCTGGTCATCGACCAGTTCTGGCCAGAAGCTTTGGACGAGATATCGTAAAAGGTCTGAAGGTCGAGGCCAAGCTTTTCAGCCATGGCAAAGGTTTCGCAGGTCGCAATCATCGATGCACCCAGCAACATGTTGTTGCATATCTTCGCCGCTTGTCCGGCGCCGGAACCGCCTGCATGAATGACGGCCTTGCCCATCGCGGACAGGATCGGCTCTGCCCGCGCAAAGGCTGTATCGCTGCCGCCCACCATGAATGTCAGCGTACCACCATTGGCAGCCGCGATGCCCCCTGATACCGGTGCATCGACCATGTCATAGCCCGCCACAACAGCATCTGCCGTCACCTTGCGGGCGGTGTCGACATCAATAGTCGAACAATCGAGCAATATCGCGCCCTTGGGAGCGTGGCCCAATA
>JBKBTH010000005.1:1594-17673 GCA_046290915.1 Sphingorhabdus sp. | reverse complement strand
CCTCGCGCACTGACGTAAACGTCACGCATCCATTTTCCTGCGCACGCGCCAAGGCGTCTGCCGACAGATCGAACGCATTGACCACGTGCCCCGCCTTAACGAGATTCGCGGCCATGCCGCCGCCCATATTGCCCAGACCGATAAATGCAATTTTCATGCGAGTTATCCCATGGTCGGAATGACGAATGCATTGCCGCCGTCAGGTGATCCGTCTGGCCAGCGCTGGGTGATTGTCTTGACCTTGGTCCAGAACTTCACGCCTTCCATGCCGTGCTGGTTGGTGTCGCCAAAGGCCGAGCGCTTCCATCCACCAAAGCTGTGATAAGCTACGGGAACGGGGATAGGGACGTTGATGCCGACCATGCCAACATTGACGCGTGCCGCAAATTCGCGGGCAGCGTGTCCATTGCGCGTGAAGATCGCGACGCCATTGCCATATTGGTGCTTCGATGGCAGCGCCAAGGCCTCCTCAAAGTTCGCAGCGCGAACGATCTGCAGCACGGGGCCAAAGATTTCTTCTTTATAGCTTTCCATGTCGGTGGTGACGTGGTCGAACAAAGTTGGGCCAATGAAGAAGCCTTCTTCATGCCCCTGAAGCTTAAACCCGCGTCCATCAACAATAAGTTCGCCCCCTTCGTCGACACAGGTCTGGATCCAGCCTTCTACCTTCGCCTTGTGCTGCGCGGTTACAACAGGACCATAATGCGCGTCAGCGTCGGTTGAGACGCCGATGCGCAATGCTTCGATTGCCGGGATAAGTTTCGCTTTCAAACGCTCTGCTGTTTCGTCGCCAACCGGCACGACCACAGGGAGCGCCATGCAGCGTTCGCCGGCCGAACCAAAGGCAGCACCAGCCAAATCATTCACGACTTGGTCAAGGTCTGCATCGGGCATGACGATGCCATGGTTCTTCGCGCCACCCATGGCCTGTACGCGTTTGCCGTTGGCAACGCCGCGATTGTAGACATAATGCGCAATGTCGGAAGAGCCGACAAAGCTGACAGCGCCGATCGCCGGATGATCCAGAATCGCGTCGACCATTTCCTTGTCGCCATGCACGACCTGACAAATGCCTTCGGGCAATCCAGCCTCGATAAACAGTTCCGCCAACCGGACAGGAACGCTTGGGTCACGCTCGCTTGGCTTGATGATGAAGGCATTGCCTGTCGCAATGGCAGGGCCACACATCCACAAGGGGATCATACCGGGAAAGTTAAACGGCGTAATGCCAGCGCCAATGCCGATTGGCTGACGCATCGAATAAACGTCAATGCCGGGGCCAGCGCCTTGGGTATATTCACCCTTCAGCACATGCGGGATACCACAGCAAAATTCGATGACTTCAAGACCGCGCTGAATGTCACCCTTCGAGTCCGCAATGACCTTGCCGTGCTCGGACGATAGCAAATGCGCCAAGTCATCCATATTGGCTTCAACCAGTCGCTTGAATTCGAACATCACGCGTGCGCGGCGCTGCGGATTGGTCATCGCCCACGCAGGCTGCGCCGCCAGTGCTGCTTGCACCGCGCGCTCCAGCACCGCCGCATCGCCCAAAGCAACCCGCGCCTGCACACCGCCATTGTTGGGATCCATAATATCGCCAAAACGCGCCGAACTGGCGCCAGCGCCGCCGCTGATGAAATGATCGATTTGACGCATATTCTCTCTCCTGATTCCGTTGGCGTTCATTGCCCCCGTCAGAACATGATTGCAACTGCGGCTTATTATGTTTCAACCGATTGTGATGCCTTCAATAGCACTTATATACCGAGCAGCGCGTCGTCTTGCCCATCTCCGGAGAGTATATGATACCCCTTTTAGTCCGCAGTTCGATGATCGCGTTGGCATTTTGCACGTCGGCTGCATACGCGCGGGAAAATTCAGATCCGATCATCATCGTGACGGGAAAAGGGTTGGACCAGACCAAGGGCGATCCCGCATATGGTTCCGTCGAAATCGACCGCGACCGACTGACGAGCGAGGCGTCGGGCCGGATTGAAAATATCCTCGCCGATGTTGCCGGGTTCCAACAATTTCGCCGTTCCGATAGCCGCTCGGCGAATCCATCAGCACAAGGTGCCACGTTGCGCGCGCTTGGGGGTAATGCCTCGAGCCGCACGCTGGTGCTTCTTGACGGCGTGCCGCAAGCGGACCCGTTTTTTGGCTACATCCCTTTCAGCGCCATTACCCCCGACCGATTATCGTCCATTCGCGTCACACGCGGTGGCGGGAATGGAGCCTTTGGTGCAGGCGCGGTGGCAGGCACCATTGAACTAAACAGCGCGGGGCGGGCTGACTTGCCCGATGCTGCATTGTCGGCCTTTTATGGCAGTGGGAACGCAAGTGAACTGTCCGCTGGCCTCGCGACTGACCTTGGTGCCGGATTCGTCAGCGTATCGGGCCGGTGGGATCGCGGCGACGGATTTTACACGGCACCGCGCGCGACCCGCCAGCCAACCGACGTCCGCGCAGCCTATGACAGCTGGTCAACCGGTTTGCGCGCCGTTGCGCCATTGGCGGACAGCGTTGAATTGCAGTTCCGTGGCCTGCTGTTTCAGGACAACCGCACCTTGCGGTTTGCAGGCGCAGACAGCAGTTCGGAAGGCCAAGACGCCAGCATCCGCATCGTGTCTCAGGGCCGCTGGCAAGTGGACGCGCTGGCTTATGTGCAAGCGCGTAACTTTACCAACGTTGTGATCAGCGCCACATCGTTCCGCAAGACACTCGATCAACGCAACACGCCATCCACTGGGGTCGGCGGAAAGATCGAGGTCAGACCACCCGTCGGCGACGATCACCAATTGCGCATCGGCGTCGATGCGCGGCTATCCGAGGGCGAATTGTTTGAGGATGTCTATAGCGGTGTAACCGGTCTGGTCACGGCACGGCGCAATGCCGGGGGCAACACCGCAACTGTCGGGCTTTTCGCCGAGAATGATTGGACGCTTGGCAACCTCACGCTGACCGGCGGCATTCGTGCAGACCGCTGGACGATCACCAATGGCTTTTTTGCCGAGCGCGCGACCAACGGGACCGTCGTGCGCGACGATTTCTTTGCCGATCGCGCAAGTTGGCAGTCAAGCGCACGGGTTGGCGCGTTATACACCTCGACTGATGGCTTTGCGCTGCGTGCCGCAGCCTATACCGGCTTTCGTTTGCCGACGCTGAACGAGCTCTACCGCCCGTTCACAGTTTTCCCCGTAGCAACGCGCGCCAATGAAGCGCTTAACGTGGAAAAGCTGCGCGGTATTGAGGCGGGGTTTGATGTCAGGCCTACCGGCGGCGTGAATCTGGGCGCAACAATCTTCTATAACAGGCTCGACGACGCAATTGCCAACGTCACGATTGGAACTAACCTGCGCCAGCGCGGCAATGTCGATGCCATTATCGCCAAGGGCGTTGAGCTGACCGGTGAAGCGCAATTTGGTGCGGTTAGCGTCGCGGGGTCGTACGCCTTCAGCCACAGCAAAGTACGCGCGTCAGGCGTCGCCAGCGGCCTTGATGGCCTCACCCCAGCGCAAAGCCCGCGCCATGCAGCCAATGCGACGGTGCGCTGGACGCCAAGCGCCGGCGCGGTTCTGTCGGCAACGGCACGATATGTCGGTGCACAGTTCGAAGATGACCTCGAAGCGAATGTCTTGCCATCGGCCCTCACCTTTGACGGCTTCGCGCAAGTCCCCCTCACCCGGCAAGTCGCATTGACTGGCCGGGTCGAGAATATCCTCAATGAAGAGGTTGTGACGCGCAAGGTCGGGACATCGATTGACCTCGGCACGCCCCGGATATTCTGGATCGGACTGAAATTTTCAGCCCGATAGCAGCGGAGACGTCGCTTTATTTCCAGAATTGTGCCGAAGCGATTTTTGCGCCTTCGGCCAGAGCCGCCATCTTTGCCCAGACGACGCTGCGGTCAACGCTGCCCGAGCCGACATGGATGCTGAAGCCGCAATCTGCGCCGGCCATCACATTGTCGCGGCCAACCAGATGGGCGTAGCGGGCAATGCGCTGGGCGATCAGTTCAGGATGCTCGATATAGTTTGACTGGCACTCAATTACGCCGGGGATCAGCACTTTGCCTTCAGGCAATTTGATCTCTTCAAACATCGCAAACTCATGCGCGTGGCGCGGGTTCGCCGCTTCAAACTGAATCGCGTGCGGACGCGCGCGCCATACCAGATCAATAATGTCGCGGAATGGCACGTCACAATGGTGTGGCCCCGGATAATTGCCCCAGCACATATGCATACGCAGTTGCTCGGTCGGGATGTTCGCCGTCGCGCGGTTCAGCGCTTCGATGTTGAGTGCCATCTTGTCGCGGAAGCCGCTAAGGTCGAGTTCGCGGAACTGCGTATGGCGACCCATGGCCAAATCAGGGCAGTCAATTTGAAGGATGATGCCTTGTGCTGCGATGGCCTCATATTCGTGGCGCAGACCTTCAGCGAGGGCGAAAACATAGTCTTCATCGCTGTCATAATAATCATTGCGGAAGAACAGGGCAGTCACGCCCGGTGACGCCGCGCTCATGAACGCCTGCTTGCCCGCATGCTTTGCCAGCGATGCATTCAATGCCGTGGCGTCGCGGTCAACGGCGGTCATGTCCTTGACCGTGATTGGCGCGTTGCAGGCAGGGGTTTTGCGATGCTTGCGGCCCGGATCGGAAAAAACCCGCTCTTTAGTTGAGGGATAATCTTCAATATCCTGAAACGCGAAGCTGTTGCCCGTGCCGCCAAAGCCGTTCAACCGGTCCTTGATATAGGTCGCATAGCTTGGCTTTGACTGTTCGCCGTCATTGATGATGTCCAGCCCGGCTTCGGCCTGACGGTCGACCACGAACTGAACGGCTTCTGCGATGCGGGCGTCAACAGCCGCCAGATCCAAAGGCAAGCCGTCTTCTTTCGCGAACATGATTTCGATCAGGTCGTCCTCACGCGGCAAGCTGCCGACATGGGTGGTCAAAAAACGTCCGGCACTGGCCATTTCAAAATTCCTTCAAGTGATGTGTGTTCAAAAAATTCTGGAGCAAGCCGTTGACGATATCCGCCGCGTCGACATTTGCGAGATGTCCGGCATGTGGAATGATTTCGCGTACCCCTTTTGGTGCGTTCGCACCGATATAATCAGCAACCTGCCGCCGCCACACGCTATCCTGCGCACCTGCTATTGCGAGAATGGGCATGGCGAGCGCGGCAATGTCTTTAGCGGAAAAGTGCAACGGTTCTTGTTCCACACGTTGATCGCGGCCGTCATAGGCCTTTAGTATGTCATCAACCAATGTTTGTGCTTCAGCCTTAACTTGCGTGAGCGGGTGACGTCGCCACAGCGCCATCATGTCATCAAAACGTCCATTGCGGACGAGCTCTGCATATGCCGCCCGGTCAATCTCTGGCGCATCGCTTGGTTCAGGGACAACCGCATGCAGCGGTGCGCCGATGATGCTCATAGCGCTTAACCGGTCTGACCTGCTGCGCGCATAGTCAAGCGCGACCGGGGCGCCTTGAGACAAACCAATCAAAGCAAAGTGCTTTGCATCAAAAAAATTGGCGATCCGGTCAATATCGTCGCGCTCGGCCGACAACATCGGCGGGGCAGTTGATGCCCCGAAGCCGCGTCGGTCGGGCATCACCAGCCGCACGTTGGAAAGCGCCAACTGGGGCAACCAAATGCGCCAGTCCAGCGTCCAGCCGTGCAGCAAAATGACAAGTGGCCCAGAACCAGCCGCACGAACATGAAGCTGCCCGCCCGCTACATCTACCCAGTGAGATTCAGCGATTTCGCCGCCTGACCCTTCGTGTTGACGACTGGCCAGCACAGGAAATTAGGCGTGCATCGCGCGGAATGGATTGTTGTTTTCATGGTTGCCCGCGAGCCAACGGCTCAATTCCGAACGCGCTTCTGCACGGCGCTGTTCATCAAGTGGCTCGGCTTCCGGCGCGTCATAGGTGAACTCAAGCGTCATATTGTTCGGGTCTTTGACATATACCGAACGGCAATAGCCATGCTCAAGCGTATAGGTCTGTGGCTCAGTTATGCCGGCAGCGACGATGCGGCGCTCAAGTTCTGCCTGACCATCTTTTTCGACTTTCAAAGCGATGTGAATGAAGGGCGATTCAGGCATCTCCGGGCCAAATTCGGCTTGGTCTTCAGGATCCGCAAATTGGAAAAAGGCAAGCGCGCTGCCATCGGCCAATTCAAAGAAGCAATGGCAATAGGTCCGCTCTCTGCCAAAAAGCTCATCCTTTTCGCAATATGTTGCCATCAACGGGAAACCCAGCACGTCTTCGTAAAAAGCGCGCGTCGCCTCCAGATCCTTCGTCACATAGGCTGTGTGATGCAGTCTTTTTGCAAGAATTTGCGTGCTCATGCTGTGTATCCTTGTCCGCTTAAAATGTTGTCACCGCTCGTTAGGCGATCAGTTTGCCCGCGATTCGCGCGACATGGTTGCCCTGGAAACGGGCACCCGCCAGTTCGTTTTCGCTTGGCATCCGGCTGCCATCATTTCCAGCAAGCGTCGTTGCGCCATAAGGCGTGCCGCCGCTGATCTCTCCCATCTCGCTGTTGCCCTTGAAAGTGTAGGGCAGGCCAACAATCACCATGCCATGATGCAGCAAGGTTGTGTGGAACGATGTAATCGTTGTTTCCTGTCCACCATGCTGGCTGGCGGTTGAGCAGAACACGCTGCCGACTTTGCCCACCAAGGCATTCGCAAACCACAAACCGCCGGTTTGATCGAGGAAGTTGCGCATTTGCGCTGCCATATTTCCGAAACGTGTGGGTGTTCCAAAAATGATAGCGTCGTAATTTGCAAGCTCATCAGGCGTTGCGATGGGCGCGGCCTGATCAACCTTGATATGCGCAGCAGCTGCGACTTCATCGGGAACGAGTTCGGGAACCCGCTTGATGTCGACCAATGTACCCTCGACCGACCTTGCACCTTCGGCAACGGCTTCTGCCATAGCCTCAATGTGGCCGTAGCTGGAATAATATAGGACGAGGACTTTGGTCATAAACGCTCCTTAGAATTTGTAGCTTGCTTCCAACCCGTAAATACGCGGACGTGCCTTGAAAACAAAGCCGCCTGGTGAGAATTCAGCGTTATATTTTTCGTTGAAAATGTTGCTGGCAAAGGCTGCCATGGTCCAGCTGTCGCTGCTGACACCAAGGCGTGCGTCAACCAGATCGACTGGTGCACGAACCGTGGTGTTGAATGGCTCCCACCATGTCTTGCCAGTGCGGCGATAATCCACACGAAACAGGCCATCAAGCGTGTCTGTCAACTGTGGCGTATATTGTGCGCCAAGGTTGAACGTGTAACGCGAAATCAACGGCGCTTCGTTGCCAATGGCTGCAGCGTCGGGAAATTCCTTGATTTCACTGAACGTGTAACCCGCAGCCGCATTCAATTGAATGTCTGAAGTCGGACGGAAATTGGCTTCAACCTCAAAGCCCTGAATGCGGGTCTTGGGCACGTTGCCCAGATTCTGTGTCGAGTTGGCGGCAAGGAAGACGAAGAAGTAGCTGTTCTTCGACAGAGTAGAATACGCCGCTGCATTCAGAGTCAGCTTACGGTCCAACAAACGGGTTTTGACGCCAACCTCAAACGTTGTCGCGGTTTCGTCCTTAAAGATATCCGACACGCCGACAATGCCGTTGCTGCTGGCAACGCCACCGACGCCGGTCTGGTTGAAGCCGCCTGAACGGAACCCACGGCTGTATCCGCCGTACAACGTCACGTCGTCGGTTGGCTGATAAGTCAACGTTACCTTCGGTTGAAGATCGTCAAATGTTACGCGACGTTTTTCGCCCGTTGCGCCCTGCGGAAAACCTGGAACATTAGGCAGGAACGCCGTTGGCGTAAGTGTTGTATTTACACGCTTGTCGCGGTCATAGCGCAACGACGCGTCAACGCGGAACTGGTCGGAGAATTCATAACCCAAGTTCCCGAATACAGCCCATGCGAAATTGTTCTGGCTGTCGGCAAGGAACGTCTGTTGCGGGCTTGCGGGATTGGTCGAGGGCGAGCGATAAACCGGGAACACACCTTGACCAAAATCGACAAGATTTCCGGTCGAAATGAAACGCTGTGTATCGATGTAATAGCCACCAAACATCCAGAACAACTTGTCGTTCTTTGGCGATTCAATCCGGATTTCCTGGCTGACGGCTTTGACGTTCAGATATTGGCTTTGCGCAATATCGATACCGAAGCCGAGGCCAAATCCGAAAGGTGAATTGGCTGGACGGAATAGAAACGATTCGTTGACAGGCCGGAAGTCAAAGGCATCGCCAGTCAGGATTTCCTTGACCGTATCGTATGAGGTAATCGACGTTGCGGTGAAACCATCGCCCTCATACGCGAACTTCGCCGCGACGTTCAGGATGTCGCGGTTGTTGATGCCGCGATTGTTGACGCGGATCGGCAGGATGACATCATTTACGTCATTGACGATGTTGAAGTAGAGCGCCTGTGTTTCAAGCTTTGCATAAGATGCACGCAAATCAGCGGTCCAACCATTGCCTGGTTCGAACAACAGATTGCCGCGAACCGAAAGGTCCTTAACTGGGTCTGCATCTTCATTCAGGAACGTGTTGCGCAGATAGCCTTCCGTGTCGCGGTAGGAACCCGACACACGATATTTTACGGTATCGGAAAGCGGTCCGCTAATTCCCGCACGAACGTTCCAGCCAAAGCCGTTGTCGATGCCAGCCTTGATGCTGCCGGAGAACTCATCCGTTGGCTTCTGGCTGGTGATGATGATCGCGCCGCCGATTGCGTTGCGTCCATAAAGACCACCCTGAGGGCCCTTGAGGACTTCGATTTGCGCGATGTCGACGAGTTCCTGGTTGAACGCAGCAGGGTTAACCTGCTGAACGCCGTCGATGACGACTGCAACCGATGGCTCACTGTTACGCGCTTGTGTGATGCCGCGGATAATGATGAAGGCGTTGCCGGAATTCTGTGTTTCCACCAGATTGACGTTCGACGTCAGGTTGATGAAGTCGAGCGGCTTTTCAATGCCAGCATTCTCGATGGTTTCTGCGCTAAAGGCAGTGACCGCTGCTGGCACGTCTTGCAAATTCTGATCGCGGCGAAGTGCGCTGACCACGATTTCTTTTGGCGCTTCTTCCGCCGCCGCATCTTGTGCGTGCGCGATAGATGGTATCGTCGCAGCCGACGCCATCAAAGTTACTAAGGCCGCAGAAGCCCATTTTGCAGACTGAAATGCCATTCTTCATCCTCCCCGGATATGGTCGAACGCCTTCTTTCACCGAAGCGTATCACATAGTTCTAATTCGTTCGAAAATCGAAGTCAAGTTCGATATGCGAATATTTATACCGCTGAATCAGCTTGTAATGCGGTGGCCAGCGATGGAAATCTGCGCAGCGATGACTCTATCTCTGCCGCAGCTTCACGGAGGAGCGGTAGTCGCGACTTAATCAACTCCTCTTGCGATATGCGGGTCGTTGATGTCGAACAGTTCACAGCGGCAATCGCGCGGCGCGATGAATCAAACACGGGCACCGCGACTGACACTATACCGAAATCAAGCTCGTCGAAGGCAGAGTCATAACCGCGTTCACGGATGAGCTGTAGCCGTTGGCGCATCGCGTCAGCGGTCGTGACCGTATGCTCGGTAAATTTGTCAAATGGTGCTGTGGCCAAAAATGCGTCAATTTCGCTGTCGGACAAAAACGCCAATATGGCCTTGCCCATTGACGTTGCATGCGCCGGAAATCGGGTGCCGACATTTACCCCCAGCCGGATACGCCGGTTTGTCGATACATGCGCAAGGTACAGTATGTCTTTTCCGGCCAGCGACACCATGGAAGCGCTGTCGCCAGTATCATCACGCAGCGACTGCAAGGGCGGAACAACCACCTGTTCAAGATGCATCGACGAATGAAAAGCAGAACCAAACGCCAAAACTTCGGGCTTCAGAAGAAATTTGCGGTCATGCTGGGCCACGTAACCTAAGGCGACGAGGGTGTTGAGACAACGCCGCGCGACGGCCGGACTAAGGCCAGTCACCGCAGCAACCTCACTCAACCGCATTTCGGGATGCTGGTCGTCAAAGGCCCGTAAAACCGAGAGACCGCGTTCGAGTGTCGACAGATACTCGGGGTCTTTCTCGATTTTAGCCATCAATCCGACCTTTCTAAAGCCCTTCGCAGCGGCGCGACCAAATCTTCATCATGTGCACCAAGTACTGGCGGAGCCGTTACTTCAAGAGCACGTTCGCCGTCAAAAGTCACGGGTGATCTAATCGTGCGAAACACACCATGCGGGCCGTCGGGATCCTCGATGCAAAGTTGCAGCGCCTTGGCCTGTTCGGACTCGATCGCTTCTTTCGACGTGTTGACGGGGGCATGCGGCACTTCAAGCTGACGGAGCGTTTCGCACCATGTCTGGCGATCACGCGTTTTGAAAATGGGTGCCAAAAAGCCAATGACATTTTCGTAATTGGCGATGCGTGCCTCGCGGCTTTCAAACATCGGCAGCGAGAGCATATCAGGCTGCCCAACCGCCGTCGCCAGATTCTCCCAGAACTTAGGTGGCGACGACATGTGTAGGGCAATCCATGCGCCGTCCGCACATTCAAACACATAGGACTGCGACACGTTCGGACGGCTATACGGGCCCATAATCTGGTTGTCGGAGAAATAATGGGTGAAGTCATCGAGATTGAAATGCGCCATCGATTCAAACATCGACGTTTCTACCAGACGGCCTTTGCCTGTCCGCTCCCGCTCATACAACGCCGCCAACACACCATAAGCCGCATAGAAACCGGTCATGGCGTCAGCCAGCGCTGGACCAACGACACGGCGATGGACCGGGTTCACGAGCAAACGCAGAAATCCGCTGACCGCTTGCGCGACGGTGTCGAACGCAGGGCGGTCACGGTCCGGGCCTTCGTTGCCGAAACCGGAAATAGACGCATAGACCAACCGCGGGTTTAGCCCCTGCAAACGCGACGGAGAAACGCCAATCTTGTCGGCAACGCCGGGACGAAAGTTTTGAATGAAGACATCCGCGTCCGCCAACAACGCATCAAAGACCGCAAGGTCCTGCGGCAGCCGTGTGTCTAGCGTGATGCTTTTCTTGTTCCGGTTGTACGTCTGGAAATGCGGGCTGTATAATGCGCCGCGAAAGGCACGAAATGGGTCGCCAACCTTGGGCTGCTCAATCTTGATGACAGTCGCGCCCAAATCAGCAAGCAACATTCCTGCTGCGGGCCCAGTGATAAATGTTCCCATTTCGAGAACAGTGATATTTTCGAGCGGCTTCGCCATTTTGTGCCTCCAGACTTGACTTCATCGTAGAAACTTCGAATAACGAAATCAACTTCGAAATTCGAAATATGGAGCAGTTATGCGTATCGGCAAACAGGACGCACCTTTCACCTCTATCTGCACATCTGATGCGCACAGCATAAACGTGCGCGGCATGGATCTGTGCGAAGAGGTCATCGGCAAAATCGATTTCACCAGCTACTTCTGGATGCTTGTGACAGGGACGCTGCCAACGCCGACGCAGTTGTTCTTTTGCAATGCGGTGCTCGCTGCGATTGCCGAGCATGGCCTGGTGCCAAGCGTCGTCGCATCGCGGATGACCTATGCAGCCGCACCAGAGGCGTTCCATGGCGCGGTGGCAGCGGGCCTGTTGGGTTGTGGCAGCGTCGTCTTGGGCAGCGCCGAAGTCGCCGGACGTTTTTACGCGGAATGCGTCGAGGCAACTGAAGCCACCGGCGCAAACGCGTCAGACATTGCCAAAGACAAAATCATTGCGTTGCGCGCCGACAAAAAACCAATTCCTGGATTTGGTCATCCACAGCATTCGGAAGGCGACCCGCGCGCAAACCTTTTGCTTCGCCTTGCCGAGGAGCATGGGATTGTCGGCAAGCATATCGGGATGCTGTATGCGATCCGTGATGTTTTACCCGATGCGATTGGCCGGTCACTGCCCATCAATGTGAATGGCGCGATCCCTGCGGTCATGCTTGATGTTGGCTTTCCGTTGGCGGCGCTGAAGGGTATTTCCCTGCTCGCGCGCACTGCCAGCATTATCGCGCATCTGCAGGAAGAAACCGAACGTCCTATCGGCTTCATCATGTCGGGCGCGGCTGCAAGCCAGATTGAATTTACGCCGGCGGCTGAATAGCCAGCAGCGCAAATGTCGCGAGCCAGTGTTCGCCCATATAGTCACCGGTAACATGCGGCAGGCTGGCATCAAGATGTTGAAGCGCAGTCCGTTCGGCGGCGGACGAAACGGGGTGCTGCGGACCAAGCGCAGCAGCAATGGCGCGCCAACACCACGCGCGGCTTAAGTTCAATCCGTCAAGATGTGCGATCTTCCCGTCGCTGCGGTCCGAAACAATGGCTGGCGTGAAAAGGCTTGTCGGAAGGCCAGCCGCTGCTTCGGGCAGAAACTGGTCAAACCATGCCTGAAACTCGGCCTTGGGCAGGACGCGGCTCATCAGCAGCGCTTCGGTCAATGCTGATGACAAAAACTCGTCTCCACCCGGCTCCCACGCTTGGCAATTTCGGTCGCCCGAAAACCAATCCTTGGCCTTGGCCGTGATTAGGTCCGAAAGTGCTGGATCGCGATTTTCGGCCCATTCGCCGGCAAGCACCAGCGCAAACGATATGTTGAAATGCGTACCAACGCGTAACGGATAAGTGAGCTTCGGCAGAAAGGCATGGAAGCGGTCAGCAAAAGCAATCGCAAGGGGTTCCAGTGCGCTTGCCCAAGGACCATCATGGCGTTCGAGTTCTGCATGCAATGCCAGCAGCCAAGCCCAACCATAAGGACGTTCGAAGCCTGCGGACATTGGCCGGTCGAGAAAGGCGCGTTCGACCGCAACTTTCTCGGGCACCAGCATTTCGTTGGCGCGTGCGTAAATCGCTGCCGTTTCGGGCATATCCGGAAACAAGCGCGCAAGACGCATGACTTGCCACCAGCCATGGACGCAGCTGTGCCAGTCAAAGCTGCCGTGAAAGATCGGGTGGAACGATGATGGAACCCGAGCGTCTTCAGGCCCGTTCAGCACGAGGTCCATTTTATAGGGATAAGCTTTTCCCAAATGGCTGAGCGTGGTGCGCGCAAATTGCGAAGCGATTGCGGGTGTTAAATGAGTCATCGGAACGCCAGAAAGTAAATGAGTGCAATGTTGACAACCAGCAGTGGCACAGCCGTTGCGATCTGCGTTTTGACGACAGCGTTTTCGTCTTTTAGCTCCAGCAACGCTGCCGGTACCAAGTTGAAATTTGCGGCCATCGGCGTCATTAGCGTGCCGCAAAATCCGGCGAGCATACCAATGGCGCAGATGATCGCTGGATCGCCATCATATTGCTTAATGAGCAGCGGCATACCAATCGCCGCGATCATCACCGGGAATGCGGCAAAGGCATTTCCCATGATCATGGTGAACAACGCCATCCCCAATCCGAATGCAACGACCGCACCGGCAAGACTGCCTGCGGGGATGGCTTGCTGGATTACCCCGCCCACAACATCGCCCACGCCCGCAAGCGCAAATACCGCGCCAAGGCTTGCAAGCATTTGCGGAAGGATCGCGGCCCACCCGACTGAATCCATCAAGCGCCGACCCTGCGAAAGCGGCAATGCAGGCACCGCACGTAACCAGACATGTCCAACAGCAAGCGCAAGCAATACGCCCAATGCCAATGAAATCAGCGTCACTTGCTTTACATCGAACAGTGCCGGGAATTGCTTGAACAGCAATGTGCCAGCAAGCGCAGTGGCGGGAATAATCAGGGCTATAGCAAACAGGCCATTGCCATATTTAGCCGCACGCTGATGTTTGGTCGCATCCGGAACTTCGTCCGCCTTTGTCTTGCCGAGCCCGCCGAACCCAGCAATCGCGACCAAAGCCAGCACGAGCAGCCCATTGCCAAAATCACCCAGCCAATCGCCCGCCCACATGCTCACGGCCATCAGGCCCCAAAAGGCGGCATTGCCAAAGCGGCGCGGATTGGCCGTATCGATGAGATTGAACAAAGCGAATGCCGCAAATGCAATGCCAGCCAGCACATAAACCCAAGTCAGCGTAATCATGCTGCTTCGTCCGATGCGGTAGTCGACGCTGCTTGAACGTTCAGGCGGCGGTCAAGCAGCCAGAGCCTGAATCCGTGAATGAGAAACGCCGCAATCGCGGTCGGTATTGCCCAGATCGAAAGCTCGAACGGTTCCAATATGATGCCATATTGTTCGAGCAATCCCTTCATCAGCAGTATCGAACCAATGGCGAGGAAAATATCCTCCCCAAAAAACAGGCCAACATTGTCCGTCGCAGCGGAGAAGGCTTTTACTTCCTCGCGCTGATGGTCATTTAACGTGCCTGCCTGTTTCTCGGCAGCAGCCTCTGCCATTGGCGCAACCAGCGGACGTACCGTTTGTGGGTGACCTGCGACGGACGTTAATCCCAAGGCCGCGGTCGCTTGTCGCATCAAAAGATAGCCCGCCAATAGCCGCCCCGTCGTAGCACCTTTCAGACCAGAGATCAGGCCGCGCGCGCGTTCCTGTAGGCCGAATGCCTCAAGCATTCCAATGACGGGCAAGACAATCCAAACGATAGAAACATAGCGCGCGTCATTAAACGCTTTGCCAAATGCCGAGATGATTGCTTGGACATCCAAACCTGCTGCTATGCCGGTCACCGCAGCCGATGCGACAATGACCAGCAACGGGTTGAACCGCAGCATAAAGCCAATGACAATGACGGCTATCCCCAGCAAAACCCACATCAGCTAATTCTCCCAGTGTCTAAGCCTTGCCATATCCGCCGCCGCCCGGTGTTTCGATTTCGAAAACATCCCCGATGCCCATTTCAACCGTAGCGGTTGCCCCAAAAATTTCCACACTGCCATCGGCGCGCCTGACGCGATTGATACCGCGCATGCCATGTTCGCCGCCGGCCAAGCCAAAGGGCGGCACCTTGCGTCTGTTCGACAATATGCCAGCGGTCATGGGCTCCAAAAAACGCAGACGCCGCACCGCGCCATCGCCTCCATACTGCGCACCGCGACCGCCAGATCTTGCACGCACTGAGAATTCCTCAAGCAGCACCGGGAAACGGGTTTCCAATATTTCGGGATCGGTCAGTCGGCTGTTGGTCATATGCGTCTGCACGACGGAAGCACCATCAAAGTCGGGTCCAGCACCAGAGCCACCAGCTATCGTCTCATAATATTGATAGGTGTCGTTTCCGAAGGTGAAGTTGTTCATCGTCCCCTGCGCGCCCGCCATCACGCCGAGCGCACCGAACACTGCGTCGGTGATTACCTGGCTGGTCTCGACATTCCCTGCAACCACCGCAGCTGGATAGCGCGGATGCACCAACGTGCCCTCGGGTGCGATGATAGTAATCGGCTTAAGGCAGCCTTCATTCATCGGGATGTTGTCATCAATCAACGTGCGAACAACATAAAGCACCGCCGCGCGCACAACCGAAACAGGGGCGTTGAAATTGTCGGGCAATTGCGCTGACGTTCCGGTGAAATCAATTGTCGCGGTTCGTGCCGCGTGGTCCACGGATACCCGCACCTCAACCACGGCATCATTGTCCATCGCATAGCGGAAATGGCCATCGGAAAGGCGCAAGATCAACCGCCGAACCGCTTCTTCGGCATGGTCCTGCACATGACGCATATAGGCGGTCACGACATCGGCGCCATAATCATTGCTGATGCGTACCAGTTCTGATGCGCCCTTTGCACAAGCGGCGATTTGCGCTTTTAAATCGGCAATATTTTGTTCGATGTTACGCGAAGGCCATTTGCCCGATGCCAGCAGATTGCGGACATCAATATCCCGAAACTGCCCGTTTTCGACAATCAGCACATTGTCGATCAAGACGCCCTCTTCTTCCACAGACCGGCTGCCAGGCGGCATTGAGCCTGGGGTAATCCCGCCAATATCCGCATGGTGCCCGCGTGCGGCAACGAAATAGGCTGGGGCTACATCATCGTTCGCAACAAAGACCGGCATAATTACGGTAATGTCGGGCAAATGCGTGCCGCCATCATAAGGCGCATTCAACGCGTAAACATCACCGGC
>JBKBTH010000005.1:0-1495 GCA_046290915.1 Sphingorhabdus sp. | reverse complement strand
GACCGGCATAATTACGGTAATGTCGGGCAAATGCGTGCCGCCATCATAAGGCGCATTCAACGCGTAAACATCACCGGGACAGATACCACGGCCATCGGCTCCATCGCCGCGCCGCGACAATATGGCCCGCACGCTTTCGCCCATAGACCCCAGATGCACCGGCATATGCGGCGCATTGGCGACCAGATTTCCCTTGGCATCAAACAGCGCGCAGGAGAAATCCAGCCGCTCGCGGATGTTCACCGACGACGCGCTGTGTTGAAGTGCAGCGCCCATTTCCTCGGCGATAGCCATGAATAGGCCGCCCATGATTTCCAAACGGACTGGGTCGACTTCGGTTCCGACTACGCCGCCGGTTGTCCGCGGCGTAGATCGCGACAACATCAAATTGCCGGTCGCATCCACCGCGAACTTCCAGCCCGGCTCGACAATCGTGGTCGAAACTGGATCGATGATGATGGCAGGGCCGCTAGCTGAAAATCCAGCCCCTAAGGCATTTCGGTCAAACAACGGCGTGCTGCGGCGCGCGCCGTCCATGAAGCAGGGGACATTTTTGATCGGCAGATTGGAACTAGCGGGTGGTGCAAAGTGGATATCTGCATCAAATTCACTTGCATGAATGGCCTCCACCCGAACCATTTCGACAACTAATGCCTTGTCACTGAGGAAGCCGAATTGGCTGCTGTGCCGTGCTTCGAAAGCCAATTGCATCGTGGCCACATCGCCATAGGGTATCTCGATACTGCTATCCGTCCCGACATAGCGGATGTGCACTGTCGCCTCGCTACGGACTTCGCCCTCAACGCCTTGAGCGCGCAATTCTGCTGCCGCTTCGGCAGACAGGCTTTGCACAATGGGGCCAAGCGCTGTCTGTTCCAGTGCGCCGCCAAATGTGCGCTCACGTATTGCCCGACGGTCCGCCAGACCCATACCATAAGCCGACAGTACCCCCGCCAGCGGATGGATCATCACGCGGTCCATGCCAAGCGCATCAGCCACCAGACAGGCATGCTGCCCGCCTGCGCCGCCAAAACAGGCCAAGGTATAGCGCGTGACATCATGCCCGCGCTCAATCGAGATTTTCTTGATCGCATTGGCCATATTGGCAACCGCAATCGCGACAAAGCCTTCGGCAATTTCTTCCGCGCACATCTGCTTTCCGGTCGCCGACGCGACTTCGGTGACGAGCGCTTCAAATTTATCGCGCACAACGTCGGCATCAAGCGGCGCATTGCCGTCCGGTCCAAATATGTTCGGGAAATGATCAGGGACAATCTTGCCCAGCATGACGTTGCAATCTGTCACCGTAAGCGGCCCGCCGCGGCGATAACAGGCAGGGCCAGGAACAGCGCCCGCGGAATGCGGCCCAACCTGAAACCGTGCGCCATCAAAAGTACAAATCGAACCGCCACCCGCGGCAACGGTATGGATACGCATCATCGGCGCTCTAATCCGGACGCCCGCGACCATTGTCTCGCTTTCGCGTTCATAATGT
>JBKBTH010000058.1:0-8497 GCA_046290915.1 Sphingorhabdus sp. | reverse complement strand
GCCGCCTTTGCCGTTGGCGTGTCGTTGATCGTCCTGTTGCTGAGCCTTGCGCAGCGCACGTTGCGACAAGCCAATGACAAGCTGGCCGATGCCATCCGCAATTTGCAGGCGGAGGTCGAAACCCGCGAAGCAGCTGAAAGCCAGTTGCGTCAGGCGCAGAAAATGGAAGCGATTGGCCAGCTGACGGGCGGAATCGCGCATGATTTTAACAACATGCTCGCGATCGTTTTGGGCGGCATCGACATTGCGGATCGACGCTTGAATGATCCTGAAAAGGCGCGGCTGGCGCTGTCGCATGCGAAGGAAGGCGCAAACCGCGCAGCAAATCTGACGCGCCGTTTGCTTGCATTTGCCCGGCAACAACCGCTTCAGCCGCAAGTGGTTGATGCCAACCAGTTGGTCGCCAAAATGTCCGAATTGTTGGAGCGCACGCTGGGCGGCGGGGTCGTAATCGAAACCAATCTCGCAAACGATCTGTGGCATGTGTGCGCTGACCCCGGCCAGTTGGAGAACGCGGTGTTGAACCTGTGTGTCAACGCACGCGACGCAATGGATGGGACTGGTACGTTAAAGATAGCGACCGGCAACACGGTGTCAGCGACACCAATTATCACCCCTGATGGATCGGAAACCAACACGGATTTTGTCCTTGTGTCTATCTCCGACACTGGCCCAGGGATGACCCCCGAAGTTCTGTCACGCGCGTTCGAGCCATTTTACACGACCAAAAGCGCGACAAAGGGCACGGGTTTGGGCCTAGCGCAAGTTGATGGCTTCGTCCGCCAGACAGGTGGTTATGTCGAGATTACATCCAATGTTGGCCACGGTGTGACGGTCGACATTTTTCTGCCGCGCTACTCAGGGCCACAGGAGCTTTCGGCTGATGTCTCCGTCAGCCCCACGACCCCAAGGGGTGTGAAGGGCGAAATCATCCTTGTCGTCGACGACGAATTTCACGTACGGCAAATGTCGTGCGAAAGCCTGCGCGAGCTCGGCTATACCGTGATCGAAGCGGCTAATGGTGAGGAAGCGTTGGACATCATGACCAAGCGCAACGACATTAAAATGTTGTTCACCGACATTGTCATGCCCGGAATAAATGGCCGTGAACTGGCCGACAAAACCCGCGAATTCGCGCCCGACCTGCCGATATTGTTCACCACCGGCTACACCCGCGATACGATGTTCCATGACGGCATGGTCGACCGGGGCATTGTGCTGCTATCGAAGCCATTCACCATCGAGCAACTTGCACATAAAATCCGTCAGGTATTGGACGGACGGGCGGGGTAGAATTCCACCACCGTCATGCTGAACTTGTATCTCGGCGCCATTCAAGCCCGCTAAGCGCTTGACGGCAGGCGGGGTTTCCCGCCATGCGGCTTGCCATGCGTTTCTTCTCTGACAATGCCGCCCCGGTGCACCCCGCCGTCATGCAAGCCATGGCCGATGCCAACCATATCGACACCGCATATGATGGTGATCAATGGAGTGCGCGGCTCGATGCTGCATTCTCCGCTTTATTTGGCCGCGATGTTGCTGTTTTGTGGGTGGCAACGGGCACAAGCGCCAATTGCCTCGCGCTTGCCTCGCTTGTTCAACCGCATCAGGGCGTCATTTGTCACCACGAAGCCCATATCGAGGTCGATGAATGCGGAGCGCCAGGTTTCTACACCGCTGGCGCGAAGTTGATGCTCGTTGAAGGCGAAGGCGCCAAGGTGACGCCTGAAACGGTCGAGGCTTGTCTGACCGGCATTCGCAACGATGTGCATCAGGTGCAGGCTGCTGCATTGTCGATCACCAACGCAACCGAATATGGCATGGTCTACACCCCTACCGAAGTCGCCGCACTTGGCGCATTATGCCATGATCGCGGCCTTAGTTTGCATATGGACGGCGCGCGCTTTGCCAATGCAGTCGCAACCTTAGGCTGCACGCCAGCCGACGTAACAGTCAACGCTGGCGTCGACGTGTTGAGTTTCGGCTTCGTCAAAAATGGCGGCATGGGCGCAGAGGCATTAATCTATTTCGACCCAGCACTAGCCGACGCGGCGCGCTATCGCCGCAAGCGCGCTGGGCATTTGCAGTCAAAGGGCCGTTTCCTCGCGGCGCAATTATTGGCGATGCTGGGGAATGATTTGTGGCTGGCCAACGCCCGTTCCGCCAACGCAGCGGCGCAGATTATTGCGGGCGCAGCAACCGATCGATTGCTCTATCCAGTGCAGGCAAACGAGCTGTTCTTGCGCCTGACGCCACCTGAGGCAGCTGCATTACGCGCGCAGGGCTTTGACTTTTACGACTGGGGTGTGGTCGACGAAAACTGGGGTGCCGCGCGTCTCGTCACCAGCTGGCAACATACCGAGGCCGATGTCGCACCACTTGCTCGCGCGATCGCCGCATTATGAGCACAACCGGGGGGGAAGGCGTCGCAGAACCCGGATTTCTTGCGCCCCGCGTATGGATACCCTTTGTCGTGGTGTCTCTGATCTGGGGATCTACCTGGCTGGTCATTCGCGACCAATTGGGCACTGTGCCGGCAAGCTGGTCCGTCGCTTATCGCTTCATCGTTGCGGCAGTGGGCATGGTCATCTTGGCGGTCGTCATGCGCCAGCCATTGAAAATTGATCGCCCCATGGTGGGTTGGACGATATTTCTGGGCGTGATGCAGTTCGGGATGAACTTCAACTTTGTCTATGCGGCGGAGCACCATATTACATCGGGGCTGGTGGCGGTGATGTTCGCGCTGCTGATTGTGCCCAACGCGTTGCTTGCGAAATATTGGCTTGGGCGACAAATCGGTGGAGCGTTCATACTTGGCTCGGCAATCGCGAGCTTGGGCGTCGGATTGTTGATGCTGCAGGAATATCGCGCCGCGCCAGTTGGCGGAGCAGAGGTACTTCTGGGCCTTTCGCTGACATTATGCGCCGTGACAACCGCGTCGATTTCAAATGTCCTTCAGGTGACTCCACAGATTGCGCGCTACCCGACCATCACAATATTGGCGTGGTCGATGTTCTGGGGCAGCGTCGCCAACGCGGTGTTCGCCTTCATCACGCAAGGCCCGCCAGTTATCGATACAAGGCCGGGTTATATCGGCGGGGTTTTGTACTTAAGCATCATCGGATCGGTCGTCACATTCCCGCTATATTTCCGCCTGATCCGCGATATCGGGCCGGGCAAAGCGGCCTATACTGGCGTCGTTATTCCAGTGGTCGCCATGATCCTGTCTACAATATTTGAAGGCTATATCTGGTCGATATTGGCATTGGCCGGAGGGGCATTGGTTATGGTAGGCCTCGTCATTGCGATGCAGTCACGAAAGGCTTAATGCCCTGACGACGGGTAGATAAACGCCTTTGCACCCGACCGGTCAAAGCGCTTCCAGCCATTTTCGGGCAATGCAAGCCGGTCGGCAATCGCCCACCACACCGCCGGGTTTACACCCAGCCCGCAATGGCTTCCGCGCACCTCGATATTGTCAGTTGTTTCGGCCTCCGGCTCCCGCGCGTTCCGCCATGCAACAATGCCGTCATTCCGCGAGAAAATCGCGGTGGCTGGTACTGGTGGAATTTCATGCCCTTCGGCAACCTGCGCGCGCATAGCTGGCCCATTGATTTTCTGGCCGGTGATCACCTGAAACGCCATCCAGGCATTGGTCGCCTTTGGTGTGCCCTTAATCGGAGCGCCGAGCGAGATGACTTGGCGCACCAACTCGGGGCGACGGCGCGAAAGCATCCGCGCGAATGAGCCACCAAGCGACCAGCCGATGAGTGTAACTTTGCGGCCTGTGCTGGCGTAGATTTCATCCAACCGGGCAACCATCTTTTCGCCTTCCGAACCAATGGCTTTCTGGCCGAGGTTCCGCCCCAAATCCCATTGGTATGGGCTGTAGCCAAGTCGTTTCAGAAACTGAAAGAGCGGCTTCATTGTGCCCTCACCCGCCATAAATCCGGGTAACAAAAGCACTGGATGTCCATCACCCTTTGGCGCTTGCATCAACAATGGCGCAGCAAAAGGTAGCGAGCCGATCTCCAACGACGCGCGCGCAAATTCGGTAACTGCGAGCAAGAGCGATGGGGATTTCGCCGTTCCTAGACGGTCAGCAGCAATCGTCGTCAAAATCTGTCTCCGGCATATCGGGCATATAAAACTATCAGTGACGTAAAGAAGAGGCGCGCCATATTGTTCCCGTTTTCGTGCCTGACGCTATTGCCCGCGCATGGCCAACAATGCGCTGAGGCCCAGCCGGTAATCCGCATATTTCGGCGTCCATCCCAGCAACCGCTTCGCCCTCACATTTGAAACGCGGCGGTTTTCTGCATAGAATCCACGCGCCATGGGCGACAGCCCAGCCCCGTCTAAACTCATCAGTTGTGGCCAATTCTGCCCCAAAAGATCGCACGCATATTCGATAACATCATTCTGCGATGCAGGCACATCGTCGGCGATATTGTATACGCCTCCTGGCCCGTCGAATGCCGCGATGACTGCGCTGACAATGTCATCGACATGCACGCGGCTGAAAATTTGCCCGGGCATATCGATGCGGTGGGCCTTGCCTTCTTCGATCCGTTCAAGCGCAGATCGACCGGGCCCGTAAATGCCGGGCAAGCGAAATACCGCTACGTCGCTGCGTAAGGCCTGCCAAGCAAGGTCGGCATCAGCGCGGGCAGTGCGGCGGCCTTCGCCAATAGCCGCGCTTTCGTCGACCCACGCGCCGCCCGTATCGCCATAAACACCCGTCGAGGACAGATAGCCAAGCCATGTGACGCCGCTGCTCGCAATCCTCTTCCCATATTTCATAAGAACAGGGTCACCGCCCTCGCCCATTGGCGGAACGCTCGACAGAATATGCGTTGCGTTTTCGATTGCAGCGCAGACCACAGCTTCATCGTCGAAAGCAATCGCGTCACCGCCGCTCATCCGCCGCGTTCCTGTGACTTGCCATCCGCTTTCACGTAATTGATCGGCCAGACGCGAGGCGGTGTACCCCATTCCAAATATGAGCATATGATTGTGCATCGGCACGGGTTCGCAATCTAATGGCTTGCCGTCAAGCGCGGCAGTTGCGATGAAGCGCGATAGGAGGAGCAAGGCCACGTGACCGTTGAAGTTCTCAAGTCAAAATTGCTGGGTGATATGGCGCACGGGTTCCTTGGCCGCGTTGGCGGTGTTTCCACCGGCATTTATGCAGGGTTAAACTGCAGCCTTGGTTCCGACGATGTGCGCGACGATGTCATTGAAAACCGGCGGCGTGCAGTTGCTGCGGTGTTGCCCGGCGCTGCCCTTGCGCGGGTATACCAAATCCATTCGCCGGACGTTGTTACGGTCACTGGCCCCATCGACCAAGACAACCCGCGCAAGGCGGATGCGCTGGTGACAGATAGGCCAAATATCCTGCTTGCGGTCCAAACCGCCGATTGCGTGCCGGTATTGTTCGCCGATAAGCAAGCTGGTGTCGTTGGCGCAGCCCATTCCGGATGGAAGGGCGCGTTTACCGGCGTCAATGAAAACACAATATTGGCCATGGAAGCATTGGGTGCCAAGCGTGACCGGATAGCCTGCGCGATTGGCCCATGCATCTCGCAAAAAAGCTATGAGGTGGATGCAGGTTTCTTTGAACGCTTTGCCGATGCCAATCCCGAAAACGCCCGTTTCTTCCGCGACGGCAAATTGGGCCATTATCAGTTCGACATCGAAGGCTATGTTGCGGCCCGTCTTGCTGCAGCGGGTATCAAGACAGTCGAATGCCTGGGGCAAGACACTTACAGCCAGCCGGATCGATTTTTCAGCTATCGGCGCAGCTGCCACCGCAGCGAACCAGGTTATGGCGGACAAATGTCACTCATCGGCCTGCGCGCATGAAGCCTGAAAGAATAGGTTTCTGGGGCGGGCTTATTGTCTTTGTCGTCATGCTGTTCATGCCAGCGCCAGCCGGAATGGAAGTATCGGCATGGCGCGTAGCGGCGCTCACCATATTAATGGCAACTTGGTGGATGACTCAGGCATTGCCACTCACAGTCACCGCTTTGCTGCCGTTTCTGGCGTTGCCGTTGATGGCCATTATGACAGCGCAGGATGTCGCTAAGGAATATTATTCCCCCATCTTGTTCCTGATATTGGGCGGTGCATTTCTGGCACTAGCCATCGAACGCACGGGTATGCACCGACGGGTCGCATTATCGATTTTGTCGAGATCCGGGCATAGCGTCACGGGTCTTATGATAGCGTTCATGGGGTCAACCGCACTGCTGAGCATGGTCATGTCGAACACATCGATTGCGCTTATCATGGTGCCAATTGCCGTCGCTGTGTTGGCGGCAGGCGGCACCAAGGCTGGCGAAACCGATGGTTTGCCGGGGGCTCTCATCATGGGCGTAGCTTTTGCTGCCTCGATCGGTGGATTAGGGACGCTTGTCGGTTCCCCAACAAATGCCATTGCCGCTGGACTGGTGGAAAAGCAGCTGGGCATTCAGATCAGCTTTCTGACGTGGATGCTTTATGGTTTGCCGATTGTCATTATCGGCATTCCGTTGTGTGCATTCATCCTTGTGCGCGTGCAAAATGTGACAGCTGGCAGTTTCGATGTTGATGCTGCACGGGAGTCCATCGGCAAGGCTCGCCCCATGTCACTGCCCGAAAAGCGGCTCGTTCCGATCTTCCTCTTGGTTATTTTGGCATGGATTACACAACCCTTTTTGGAACCCTTTCTGCCGAAAGGCGGGATTACCGATGGAAGCATTGCGATTGCCGGATCGTTGCTTCTGTTCCTGGTCCCCGATGGAACTGGTCGCCCGTTGCTGACCTGGCAAGAGGCTGATCGCGCGCCGTGGGGCGTCATAATGATGTTTGGGGGTGGCTTGGCCCTCGCTGCCGGAATAACGCAATCCGGCCTTGCTGCGTGGCTTGGCGATGCGCTGCGGCCCTTATCTGTTGTTCACCCCATCATCATCGCGATTGCGCTGACCGCGTTGGTCATTTTGATTACGGAATTCGCAAGCAATGTGGCGACCGCCAGCGGCGTTTTGCCCGTTGTTGCTGGACTTGTTGCGGCAACGGGAGCCGACCCTTGGCTTATGGCCATGGCAGCTTCGATGGCGGCAAGTTGGGGTTTTATGATGCCATCAGGGACAGGCCCAAATGCCATTGCGTGGGCCAGCGGGCATATTGCTTTGCCAAAAATGGTGAAGGCCGGTTTCCTGCTCGACGTCGCCGGAATTCCTTTAATTGTTGGCGTGATTTGGTTGGTCGGCGCACTAAAATAATCTGAAATTTAGTTTCAATTGAAACGAATATTGTTATGCTGCGGTCAATAGGAGATTCCCATGACCGACCACAGCACACCCCCAATTGCTACCCCCGTCGCACGCCGGAAACCCAAGGCGGATATAGAAACTATTGGCGGACGGAAGTTGAAACCGTCGACCCTTATGATGGGGCATGGCTATGATCCCACCCTGTCCGAGGGCTCGTTAAAGCCACCTATTTTCCTGACATCAACCTTCGCATTTGAAAGTGCCGCAGCCGGGAAAAAGTTCTTCGAGCATATCACGGGCAAGCGCGAAGGGCCTGCCGATGGTCTGGTCTATTCGCGTTTCAACGGGCCCAATCAGGAGATATTGGAGGACCGCTTGGCGGTATGGGACGAAGCGGATGATAGTCTTGTGTTTTCAAGCGGCATGTCAGCCATCGCAACGATGCTGCTGGCCCTGGTCGGGCAGAATGACGTAATCGTGCACTCGGGGCCACTATACGCCGCAACTGAGACGTTAATCGCTGGCATCTTGTCGCGCTTCGGCGTTGGCTTCGTGGATTTCCCTGCTGGTGCAACGCGCAAAGAGATCGACACGATCCTTGAACGAGCGAAGACACTGGCGGACGAAAAAGGCGGCAAAGTTGCCTTGGTTTATCTCGAAAGCCCGGCGAACCCGACCAACGCTCTCGTCGATGTCGAAGCGGTTCGCGCGGCACGTGATGCGGCTTTCCCCGGTGATCAAAAACCAGCGATTGCTATAGACAACACATTCTTGGGTCCATTGTGGCAGCAGCCAATAAAACAAGGCGCAGAGCTTGTCGTATATAGCCTAACCAAATATGCGGGCGGGCATTCCGACCTTGTTGCAGGCGGCGTGTCGGGCAATCAGGACCTCATAAATATCATGCGTCCGATGCGCAATGTCATCGGCACCATTTGCGACCCGAACACCGCCTGGATGCTGCTGCGCAGTCTTGAAACGCTTGAACTGCGTATGACGCGCGCGGGTGAGAATGCGGCAAAGGTCTGCGCTTATCTAAAGGCGCATCCAAAGGTGGAAGGCCTTGGGTATTTAGGGATGATTGACGATCCTCGGCAACAGGACATTTTCAATCGCCACTGCAGCGGTGCGGGTTCAACATTCTCGCTCTTTATAAGGGGCGGAGAAGCCGAAAGCTTCAAATTCCTCGATGCGCTCAAGATTGCAAAGCTGGCGGTCAGTCTGGGTGGGACCGAAACGCT
>JBKBTH010000595.1:0-541 GCA_046290915.1 Sphingorhabdus sp. | reverse complement strand
TCGGACGGGCGGTGCCGCGGCGGTTCCACAGCTGCCAGGTGACGACGCGGTGCAGGATGTCAGCGCGCGGCTCGACGCCGAAGACTTCGTCCTTCAGCTCGATGTCGCCCGATGCCTGCGCGTCGAGGGTTTGAACCTTGACCTTCACGTTCAGCCCTCCTGGCCTTCGGTCGCCTCAGGCGCCTCGACCGTGTCGGCCGGGGTGTCCGCTGCGGCGGTGTTGTTGCTGTTGGCAGCGCTCTTGATGCCCGCGGGGAACGGCGCGTCGGCATGACGCGCGACCTTCACCGAGTCCTTGACGAACAGCCAGCCACCCTTCGAGCCAGGGACCGAGCCCTTGACGAAGATCAGGCCGCGCTCGACGTCGGTGCCGACGATCTCGAGATTCTGCTGCGTACGGTTCTTGTCGCCCATGTGGCCGGCCATCTTCTTGTTCTTGAAGACGCGACCCGGGTCCTGACGGTTACCGGTCGAACCCAGCGCACGGTGGCTGATCGACACGCCGTGGGTGGCGCGCATACCGCCGAAGCCCCAGCGCTTC
>JBKBTH010000594.1:0-547 GCA_046290915.1 Sphingorhabdus sp. | reverse complement strand
CTAAAACCAGAACCTTCATTAGTTATTCCTCGGCTGGATTAGGGTGAGCCAGTACAGAGTCGGTTTGTTATTTACGGAAGGCATCAATTTTGCTCATCAGCTCTGCATAGGAAGTTGCCAGAATTTGCGCTGCCAATAAGCCCGCATTGGCTGCGCCTGCATCACCAATAGCAAGCGTGCCCACGGCAACACCTTTTGGCATTTGCACTATGGATAACAATGAATCCAGACCTTTTAACGCTTTCGACTGCACAGGCACACCCAATACAGGCAGGCTGGTAAAAGCCGCTGCCATACCAGGTAAATGCGCTGCACCACCTGCACCGGCAATAATCACTTTTAAACCACGACCTGCGGCATTAGTAGCGTAATCGGCCAACAGTTGAGGGGTTCTGTGAGCTGAAACAACGGTGGTTTCATAGGCAATTTGAAAACGATCTAACATATCGGCCGCGTTTTTCATTGTGGGCCAATCACATTTAGACCCCATGATAATACCTACTTTCATCGTTGTTTCCTTAAAGCTGCAAAGAACTGGCATAATAAG
>JBKBTH010000593.1:0-548 GCA_046290915.1 Sphingorhabdus sp. | reverse complement strand
GCCAACAACATTACTTATGCCGTCATCGGGGATATGTTTGGTTATTGGAATTTCTTTCCGGCGGAAGGCGACTGGGGTGTTGTGCCTATGTGGGGGCACGCGGTGGTCACAGAGTCCCGTCATGCCGAAATCGCCGTTGGTGAGCGTGTATATGGCTATCTTCCTATGGGAACGCATCTCGACGTGCTTCCCGAAAAGGTCAGCGCAGGCGGTTTCACGGACACCGCGCACCATCGACAGCCGATGAGCCCGATTTATAACCAGTACAGCCGCCTGAATGCTGATCCCGAGCACGATCCAGCCAAAGAGGCAGAGCGGATGTTGTTTGGACCTTTGTTCAAAACCGGTTTCCTCATTGAAGCCATGTTCCGCCGCGAAGATTGGTTCGGCGCGCAAAGTCTCATCATGACCAGCGCATCGTCGAAAACATCGATGAGCCTTGCGAGCGTCGCCAAGGACCTGTCACCGCACATCAAAAGAGTTGGCCTGACATCACAGGGCAATGTCGAATTCGTTGCCAACACGGATCTCTATGACGAAGTCCTTGC
>JBKBTH010000592.1:0-552 GCA_046290915.1 Sphingorhabdus sp. | reverse complement strand
TCGGGCTGCGATGCAGTATATATGCCCACCGCCTGTTTGGACATCACGCCGCCATTGGCCGTGACCAACGCGGGCCTTGATCCATCGTGGCGCAGCGCATCGACCATCGCAGCTATGTTGTACACGCTGTAGCCATTACCCGGGCCGCCAAAGAAGCTGAGTCCGCCGGTGAGTGTATAATCACCAAGCGCCCGCGCGGCGTCATTCATGGTGTCGACTGCAGCAAATACCGCGCACGGGAAGCAACTATAAATGTCGACTGGTCCAAGGTCGCTTGTCTGAATTCCGGCCTGCCCAAGCGCCGCTGGAATCGCAAAATCAAGCGCAGCGGACCGGTGGATGATTGCGCGCTCTGCCAATGGCGGTTCAGCGGCTTCGGCAGCGCCCGCTAGCCAGATCCATTTGTCTTGCGGCACACCCAATTCACGCGCCTTGCCTGCACTGGTCAGGATAATCGCCCCGGCCAGATCAACTGCGTCCTGCGCGACATGCCAGCGGCGGTAGATGTCAGTCAGCGGGTAATTGGCATTGTCATCACTTAGCATCGCTTCA
>JBKBTH010000591.1:0-554 GCA_046290915.1 Sphingorhabdus sp. | reverse complement strand
GTAGCGTTTGACGAGATTGTCGATGCGGATCGCGGGTTCTGAGGCCATGGCGAAGCCCTAGGGCGCTGGGGCGGCGAAGGCAATTGCGCTCGGGCCCGGGGAATTGTATCGGCGGGGACCATGAGCATTCCTCCCCCCGAAACCCTGCTGGTCGACAGCCGCCGCGTCAGCTGTGACGGTGCCAGCGGCATCCGCGGCGGCACGGGCTATCGCCCGGCGGCGCTGGGCCACCCGCGCGTGTTCCTCGAGATCGACGAGCATGGCTATGTCGATTGCGGCTATTGCGACCGGCGCTTCGTGCTGCGCGGCGGGCCGGCAGACGGCGCGGATCAGGCGGCGCTCACCGACATCGCCTCAGGGGCGGACGCTGGCCACGCCTAAGCTCGGGCGGCTGACCGGGATCGGGCTGGCGCTGCTGGTGATGCCTGCTATGGCCGGGGCACAAGGCCCCTGCCCGCTGGTCAAGGCGATGATGGCCGAAAAGCCCGCGCGGCTCGCCGGGATCGGCGTCACCGTCGACGGCCAGGGGCTTGTCGACCTTACCCTGAACGGCA
>JBKBTH010000590.1:0-554 GCA_046290915.1 Sphingorhabdus sp. | reverse complement strand
CGGCATCGACGCCAAATTGCTTTGCGCCGCCACCCATTTTCATGCCCGAGCCTTTAAGGTCGAAGCTGGGGTTTACCCGGACTGCAAGACGCGGCTTAATGCCCAGCTTTGCGCCAATGACGATAGCGCGTTCAACTTCACCTTCAGATTCGCAATTCAGCGTCACGTCCAATGAAATGGCGCGTTCCAATTCGCGGTCCCGCTTGCCGGGACCAGCAAAGCTAATCTTGGATGGTTCAACACCGGCAGCCAGTGCCAGTTCAAGTTCGCCGCCTGATGCAATGTCAAAACCGTCAACGAGCCCGTTCATTAGTTTCAGCACTGCAGGAAAAGGATTGCCCTTCATCGCATAATGAATGGCCAAGCGCTCCGGCATTGCGGCGCGCAAATCGGCCACGCGTTGGCGCAGATGGTCGGAGGAATAGACGAACAACGGGGTGTCGCTTGCCTGCTCCACGAGCTCCGACACGGTCACACCACCGATTAAAAGCTCGCCGTCGATGGCGCTATAACCAGCTGGAATGGGTCCAGTATCTTTCACGCCGCTAGCCTTT
>JBKBTH010000589.1:0-555 GCA_046290915.1 Sphingorhabdus sp. | reverse complement strand
CGGAAAATATAGCACGCTAAGGTTTTTCAATTGCGCGCAATGGCCTAAATTTTCCACCACCTATCTTGGCTTTGCTTCGCCATAGATAATCCCCAGTTAAATTGATGTGCTCCCACCCCAGCGGTGACAGATATTGCAGCAAGGTATCATCGACTGTGCGACCATGCCCTCGTAGGGCGTTAGTCGCTCTCTCTAAATAAACCGTGTTCCACAATACAATGGCGGCGGTCACTAGATTCAAGCCACTGGCTCGATAACGCTGTTGCTCAAAGCTTCGATCTCGAATCTCACCCAATCGATAAAAGAAAACGGCGCGCGCTAATGCATTACGGGCTTCACCTTTATTTAATCCAGCTTGAACCCGACGGCGTAGTTCTACGCTTTGCAACCAATCCAAGATAAACAGTGTGCGCTCAATACGCCCCAGCTCTCGTAATGCCAATGCCAAACCATTCTGTCGTGGATAACTACCGAGTTTACGTAGCATTAGCGACGCTGTGACAGTCCCTTGCTTGATTGATGCGGCCAGACGCAAAATATCGTCCAAATGAGTAC
>JBKBTH010000588.1:0-562 GCA_046290915.1 Sphingorhabdus sp. | reverse complement strand
CAGTGGCCGGCGTTTTCGAACTCGATCACCTTGGCGGTCTTGAAAGACGCGAGGCGTCCGTCGCGTTCGGGGTTCGACGCCCAGCTGTTCGCGCCATAGAGTAGCAGAGTGGGGCAGGTGATCGCGCCCCACAGCGCCGCAATGTCCTCCTGCGGCATGTCAAAGGCGGGCCAGACGTTGAGATAATTGTCGAACTTCCAGCTCCAGCTGCCATCCTCATTGCGGCTGATTCCGTGGATCGTCAGGTGGCGCGCCTGCGCCTCGGTCAGATAGCCGTTCTCGCCCATCATGCGCGCGAGCGCGTCGTCAATGGTGGCGTAGCGCCGCGGCGTGCGCCCGGCGGCTTGGCGCTTGTCGTCGATCCATTTACGGAAGCGTTCGGCATAAGGTTTGGCCGCGCGCTCGGCGATGATCTTGGGTGAGGGGCCAAGTCCTTCGATCGCAACGAGCTTGCGGACGTTCTCCGGATAGAGGCCGGTGTAGCGCAACGCGATATTGCCTCCCATCGAATGCGCGACGATGCTCACCGGTCCCAGATCGAGTTGGTGGACCAGCTGTGCCA
>JBKBTH010000587.1:287-563 GCA_046290915.1 Sphingorhabdus sp. | reverse complement strand
TCGGCAAATTCGGTGATCTGGGCAAAGATGCTGGCGGCGCGCTGCGGATCGCCGGCGGAGAGGGCTTCTTCGCCCAGCTTCGCGAACTGCGCGATTTCCTCGGGCGTGGGGCCTTGCGGCGCGCCGGGGCCTTCGCCTGCGCCGCCCTGCACGGGAAGCTGGGCAAGCAGCTGGTCGAGGATCGCCTTGAGCTGCGATTCGCTGCGCGCACTGGTGAGGTCCGCGATCGGCTGGCCCTGGAACATGGCATAGACCGTGGGGATCGAGCGCACCTGA
>JBKBTH010000587.1:0-277 GCA_046290915.1 Sphingorhabdus sp. | reverse complement strand
CGCGGCGATGAACTGTTCCTCATCGACATTGAGTTTGGCCAGCACCACGCCCTTGTCGGCATATTCGGCCGCGACCTTTTCCAGCACCGGGGTCAGCGCCTTGCACGGGCCGCACCATTCGGCCCAGAAGTCGAGAATCACGAGCTTGCCCTGCGAAGGTTCGACCACCGCCTTGCGGAAACGGTCCACTGCCTTCTGTTCGTCGATGCTCAGTCCCATGCTGGCCAAGATATCTGCTCCTGCTGCAAAGGCGCGGTTTTTGCGCCCGTCCGGTCCC
>JBKBTH010000586.1:0-563 GCA_046290915.1 Sphingorhabdus sp. | reverse complement strand
GCCATTTGGCGCAGCGCGGAGTGCGCTCGATGCTTCTTGATTTGCCCGGTTGTAACGAGAGCATTGTTCCAGTGTCGCTTCAGTCTCTTTCAAGCTGGCGTGTGGCGGTATCGGACGCCGCAGTGCGATTGCAGGTCACCCACATTGCATCGATCAGAGGGGGATGTCTGCTCGACGATGCCGCAGGCCTACCGACATGGCGGCTAGCGCCGGTAAGAGGTGCTGCGCTGCTTAAAATTATGCTGCGCACGCGGATTGCGGGTGACAAGGAGGCTGGGATTTATTCAACCGCCGAGCGTTTGTTGACCGATGGCCGCGCCTGTGGCGTTCACCTTGCTGGCCAGATGCTTGGCGCGCAAATGGTTGCGGACTTGGAAGCTGCCATTGCGATTAATAATGATTTGGTCACTGAAGATACGCTGACCGATGTGGCAGGCACGCCGCTTTGGCTTCGCGCCGAGCCTGGGGACAGCCCGGAAATGTCGTCGGCCCTGGCGGCTCGGCTTGATGCGTGGAGCGCATCATGCGGCGGATAATCAATTTCCCTTGCGGCGCAGATATTT
>JBKBTH010000057.1:7210-8754 GCA_046290915.1 Sphingorhabdus sp. | reverse complement strand
CTATCGACTCGAACATACAGACCGCCAGGCGGGTGATACCATGTCACTGTTCCCGGCGACGGCATGAAGGTTTGCGGGTCTTCGGCGTTAATCCGGCATTCGACCGCATGGCCCGTGAAGGTCACGTCTTCTTGCGTGAACGAAAGCGGCTTACCCTCTGCGACGCGAATTTGCTCGCGGACGAGGTCAATGCCAGTAATCATTTCGGTGACCGGGTGTTCGACCTGAAGCCGCGTGTTCATTTCGATGAAATAGAACTCACCGTTTTCCCACAAAAACTCGATGGTGCCCGCACCGCGATAACCCATGTCGGCCATAGCCTTGGCACAGATATTGCCCATGCGATCACGTTCGGCGGTCGCAAGAACGGGTGAGGGGGCTTCTTCCAGAACTTTCTGGTGGCGTCGTTGCAGCGAACAATCGCGTTCACCCAAATGGACGGCATGGCCATTGCCATCACCAAAAATCTGGAATTCAATGTGGCGCGGGTTGCCAAGATATTTTTCGAGGTAGACGGTCGCATCACCAAAGGCGGCTTTGGCTTCGGACCCTGCTTGCTGCATTTGGGTCTCAAGCTCTTCTTCGCTGTTGACGACCTTCATGCCGCGGCCGCCGCCACCCGACGCAGCTTTAATAATTACTGGATAGCCGATTTCGCGGGCAATCGCCTTGGCCTCATCGACATCTTCAATTGCGCCGTCAGAGCCGGGTACGAGCGGCAAACCCAAGGCACCTGCAGAACGCTTTGCCTCAACCTTGTCACCCATCGTGCGGATATGTTCTGGCTTGGGGCCAATCCATTTGATGTTATGGCTCTCGACGATTTCTGCGAACTGTGCGTTTTCAGATAAAAAGCCATATCCGGGGTGAATGGCGTCGGCATGACTGATTTCCGCAGCTGAAATAATCGCCGGTATATTCAAATAGCTGTCGGTGGCAGACGGCGGCCCGATGCAGATGGCTTCATCGGCGAGGCGTACATGCATGGCGTCGGCATCCGCTGTCGAATGCACGGCAACGGTCTTGATCCCCATTTCGTGCGCCGCACGGTGAATGCGAAGCGCGATTTCGCCGCGGTTGGCGATAAGGATTTTTTCGATCGCCATGGGTTAAGCAATCACCAGCATTGGCTGGTCAAATTCAACGGGCTGCCCGCTTTCGACGTAAATTGCGGTTACCGTCCCCGCATTTGGCGCGATGATTGGGTTCATGACCTTCATTGCCTCAATTATCAGGACAGTGTCGCCTGCCTTCACTTGCTGGCCAATGCTGACAAAGGGTGCGGCATCGGGTTCAGGCGTCAAATAGACTGTGCCTACCATCGGTGACTTTAATGCGTTTGCTGCAGTGGCCGGCGTGCTTGGCGCTTCATGGGCCGTTGCAACAGATGGTGCGGCAACAGCAACTGGAGCTGCAGCCATCGGCGCGGCAACCGCAGTCATGGTCCGCGACACACGAATTTTGCGCTCGCCGTCTTCAACCTCAATTTCGCTGAGACCAGTATCGTTTAACATGGCGGCGAGTTCGCGGACGAGGTCCGTATC
>JBKBTH010000057.1:0-7111 GCA_046290915.1 Sphingorhabdus sp. | reverse complement strand
CTCGCCGTCTTCAACCTCAATTTCGCTGAGACCAGTATCGTTTAACATGGCGGCGAGTTCGCGGACGAGGTCCGTATCAACCTGCATGCTGCCAGTAATTCCTGTTTTCGCCGCCATTTAAAACTCCTTGCGCCCCTAATTTTGCAATGTTGCGCCTAATGTCAAACTTGCAACGCTGCGTCCAGCGCGAGTTCGTACGACTTTGCGCCATGCCCTGCAAACACCGCCTTTGCGCCCATGCTCACGTAACTCAAATGCCGAAACGGTTCGCGCGTGCGCGGATCAGACAAATGAACCTCGAAAACGGGGACTGTGATGGCCTTAATTGCATCAAGAATTGCGACCGAGGTGTGGGTGTATCCTGCCGCGTTCAACAACACGGCCTTTGCTCCTACGGCTTGTGCCTCTTGCAACCAATCGACGAGATGTCCTTCATGATTTGACTGACGAAAGTCGATCGAGGCACCTGCTGCGCGCGCACGGTCATCGAGATGTCCAGCAATGTCATCGAGCGTATCTGTGCCGTAAATTTCGGGCTCTCTTGTTCCAAGTAAATTGAGATTTGGTCCGTTCAGAACAAAGATTATCGGCTTATCAGCCAAATGACGTCCCCTGATATTGTCAAAGCAGCGGTTGCGAACCGCATCATTCCGGCACTATATGCCCGTCGATAAAAATAGCGAGATGAAATGACCTTTTCCCTTTCCACCGATTCTATCTCCCTCACGCTTAATGGCGAACCGCGTCAATTTCGGGCTGCGGCAACGGTTGCCGATCTTGTGCGCGATATTGGACTGGATCCCGCGAAGGTCGCGGTCGAACGCAACCTCGAAATCGTCTCGCGATCCACATTGGAAAATGTGCACTTGGCTGACGGCGACGTTTTGGAAATCGTCCATTTTGTGGGCGGCGGGCAAGACGATGGATGGTCCGTCGCGGGTCGCCATTTCACATCGCGGCTGATTGTTGGAACGGGCAAATATAAGGACTTCGAACAAAATGCCGCAGCACTGGTGGCATCGGGGGCAGAGATTATCACGGTCGCTGTGCGGCGCGTAAATGTGTCGGACCCCAAAGCGCCTATGTTGACGGATTATATTGATCCGAAGAAATACACCTATCTGCCAAACACCGCAGGCTGTTTCACTGCGGACGACGCGATACGCACGCTTCGTCTGGCACGTGAGGCCGGCGGCTGGGACTTGGTAAAGCTTGAAGTGCTAGGGGAAGCGAAAACGCTTTACCCAGACATGCGCGAAACATTGAAGGCGACCGAGATATTGGCCAAGGACGGGTTCCTGCCAATGGTCTATTGTGTTGACGATCCCATTGCCGCGAAGCAGCTTGAAGATGCAGGCGCCGTCGCGGTAATGCCTTTGGGCGCGCCTATTGGGTCTGGTCTTGGTATTCAAAACCGCGTCACTATCCGGTTGATTGTTGAGGGCGCGAAAGTGCCTGTTCTCGTTGACGCTGGCGTTGGCACTGCCTCTGACGCGGCTGTAGCCATGGAACTGGGCTGCGATGGTGTTTTGATGAACACCGCTATTGCCGAGGCCAAAGACCCCGTGGCTATGGCAACCGCGATGAAGCTCGCCGTCCAGTCCGGGCGTATGGCGTATCTGGCCGGCCGTATGGGACGGCGCATGTATGCTGACCCGTCCAGTCCACTTGCCGGCCTCATCTAAACAACCCAGATCGCCTGACGAAATAGCGCATGCGTGCGTTGGTCGGTCCAATTGGAACGTTTGTCGCGACGCTGGTCGAACAATCGACTGTCTTTGCACTTTATCGAAAGTGTCATGCGCGAGCAATACAGTCGCGCTATTCCCAGCATCGCAGGTCGGGCTTTCTTCTTGCTCCCCAGCTTCCGATGTTGGTCCGCCTGCAACCCTCTCCCCCTTTGGCTGACTGCTCAATGCAGCGGCCATTTTGAAAGGTTTATGTATGGCTACCCCCAAGCTAATATTACTTTCTGTGACCGCTATGGCTTCACTTGCAGCTGCCGCTCCGGCGATGGCGGATTCAAAGACAAAAGAAGTACGACATGCCGATCTCGATCTGTCGTCGGCCGCTGGGCGTGATCGACTCGCATTGCGGATCAAACAAGCTGTGAAACAAGTCTGCGGAACGCCGCGCGGATTCACCATCGAAGAGCGCCAGGACCAGAAAGCGTGCGAAAAGCAGGCGCACTTACGCGCTGCGCCTGAAAGTGCGCGGATTATCGCTGCCTATATGGACAAGCGCCGCCTTGCATTCGAAGATACGGCCCGCGTCGGCACCAACTAAAACCACGCACGCAAACGGGCAGACTCCGGGACATAAAGCCGGAGTCTGCTATTTCCCGGCGAGTCGTTTGACCTCTGCCAGATATTTGCGCCCAATGCGCATCGATAAATCGTCACCCAACAACGCATGCCACACGCCGCCGCCCTCGTGCCGCAGCCCGGTAATCAGGTCCCTGCGCACAATATGGCTGCGGTGGATGCGTTGGAACTGTTCGGGGTCGAGCCGCTGTTCAAGCGTCGAGATTGTCTGGTGCAACAAATAGCTGCGTCCGGCCGTGTGAAGCCGCATGTAATCGCGCTCAGCCTCAATGCGTTCAATGTCCATTGCGGCAATGCGGATAAGCTCTGCGCGGTGCGACACCCAAAATTCATGGGCATAGCGGTTATCAGATTTTGACGATGGTGTGGCAGGCACGCCGTCGGCGTCTTGTGTGCCGCACGCGCGTGCGATGGCGCGACCAAGCCGCTCGCTCGACACCGGTTTTAAAACATAGTCGATGATATCAAGGTCAAATGCCTCGACCGCAAAATTGTCATATGCCGTTATCAAAATGATGGCAGGTTTTTTGCTCATAAGACCCAATGCGCGGGCGGCATTGATGCCGTCCATTTTGGGCATACCTATGTCGAGGAAAATCAGGTCCGGTGTAAGCTGTTGCGCAATGCGCAGCGCCTCAACCCCATCATTCGCTGTCCCGACGACCTCGATGACCGGATGATCTGCACTCAGGGTTTCCAGTCGCTCGATGGCCAATGGTTCATCGTCGACAATCAAAGTGCGCAGACGCTTCATGCTGTGATCCTGTGGCTTAACGGTAGGGTGAGTATCGCGATAAATCCTCCGTCTTTGACAGAGTGGGTATCAAGGCGTGCTGCCGATTTGTATCGTGCCTCCAGCCTGTCGCGTACATTGGCAAGGCCAATGCCATTTCCGCCAACATGGGCGGACTCAATTGCTTCCCCATCATCAATGACACTCAGGACCAGTTCATTGTCCCGGCGTTCTGCGCTGATCGCAATTGACACTGGCCGCGTTGCGCGCGACACGCCATATTTGATGGCGTTTTCGACAAGCGGCTGGAGAATGAGCGCTGGCACATGCTGGTTCATCAACTCAGGCGGAATGTTGATGCTGATGCGCAGCCGTTTCGGGTAGCGTACGCTTTCGATTTCCAAATACAGCCGTTGTAGCTCCACCTCCTCCTCAAGCGTTACGTCCTCCAACGGATCGGAGGACAGGCTCGTGCGGTAAAAGTTGGACAAGTTCTGGATCATCGCTTCGGCCTCCTTGGGCTTACCAGTGATGACCAAACTTGAGAGCGAGTTCAGGGTGTTAAAAAGGAAATGGGGATTGACCTGATACCGGAGCGATCGCAGTTCGGCATCTTGGGCCGCTTGGGCAAATCGGGATGTTTTCCGCTCGGCTTCCCGAACTTCACGCGCATAACCGATGGCGACATATAGTGAGCTCCACGCGATCAGGAAAAAATAATGTGTGACCGAAATGTCTGCGATTTCCTGCCAAAATGACAGGCCCAATTGCGCTTTCAAATCTTCGAAACTGCGACCGACGCTTGGGTCTTTGAACAGGCTGATGGGGTCGTACAGGTTGAAGATATAAAAATTGGCGGACGCCAGCACGATTGCACAGGGTATTGCGCCGAGAAACGCGACGCTGACGCGGAAGCCAAGCGATTGCCGGTCCGCCATCCGCAGACCAAAATATAAAATCCAAGTGACCAATACGCCCACCAACGCGACCATGAGGCGACGTTCAAACAGCACCGCCTGCGCAGGAAAATCAAGCAAGGCCGCGCGCAGCGACAAGATAAGCGCGTAAAAAGCCCAAAATCCGATTATGGTGAGCAACGCCATTTGGTGGCCAATCAGTGCTTTTCGCGAGGTTACATTCTCCATAGCCTTTCATACCCGATTTTCAGCGGGTTGCACCACGCGCACCGTTTCTCGTCGAACGCTTCGTCGATTTCGTCGAATGTTTTCCTGCTGGCCCGTTTGTTAATCATCCGCTAATCATGTCGCGCTGATGATAGCAGTCTGTGGTAACAGGGGATTGATACCATGACGAACACAACACACGAAGGCCCTGGCTTTCTGACCTTGGCCGAAATGAAAGAATTTGCAGGTTTCGCCGCCGCAACCCAGCGATATATCAGGCGCTCGCTTGACGTGGCATTTGACCGAAAAGACGCCATCGCCTTATGGTCACGCGATGCGCTTGAAGCGGCGTCAATCGACGCTCAACATACATTTTACGATCGGTTGCCCGACATTCGCGCACTGGTTCCGGACTCAAGCGTCCTTCAGGATGCTGAGCCGTTTCTGGCCCAGCTGGTGACCGTATCGGCCTTTGACTTGGGGCAGGGGCGCATTGAGAGCTTCATTGCCTATCGGTTCTTGTATGAGCGGCTCATTGGCGCCGACGCGCGCCCTTGGTTACCTGCGGCATTTTGCGCTGCGGCCTCGATGCCGCATCTGCCACCCAACAAACGCAAGATATTGTTACAGTCGATTAGCGAAGCTGCTGCCACCGCGTCTGGATGGTCAAAGCGTGAGCCCAGTTTCTATCCTGAATGGGTGGAAAAGGTTGATGCGGGAAGTAGTCGCGCCTTTTAATCCGCTTTGCGCTGATAGCGGAAATACCACACTTCGTGCCCTAGCCGGCGCGCTTTGGCTTCATATCGCGTCTCTGGCCACCCGCCGGGCCGGCTTTGGAAGTCTGCCGCAGTTTCGCACAGCCAGCTAAACTGATGCCTGTGGCGTTGCATGACCATCAAAGCATGTCGCAAATACACAGGGTGATCCGTGCCAAACCGGAATTCCCCGCCGGGTTTCAATTTGGCGTGGATGAGATCCAGCGGACCATCGTTCATCATTCGCCGCTTCACATGCCGCGCCTTTGGCCAGGGGTCGGGGTGTAACAGATAAACGAAGGTGAGTGACTGGTCGGGTACGCGGCGTAATATTTCCAGCGCGTCGCCCATATGCAAACGCACGTTGCGCAGCGCGCCTTCGCGCACATGCGACAATGCTTGCGCGACCCCATTCATGAACGGTTCGCAGCCGATAAATCCGTGGTCGGGTAACAGGTCGGCGCGGTAAGCCAGATGCTCACCACCGCCAAAGCCGATTTCAAAGTGCATGGCGCGTGCATCGCCGAACAATTCCATGCTGCCCAAACTGCCCGTTTCAGGCACCGAAATTTGCGGCAGAAGATTGTCGACAAGATCGACCTGTTCGACGCGCAGTTTCTTACCCTTTGAACGGCCATAGAGGCGGTTCAGTGTTGTTGGGTCTCCGGGCTTGTTCGCAGTCATAGCGGTGGCGGCTAAACTTTCAGCCGCCACGCTGCAAGTGTAATCAGGCGAGTGCTGCCTTCAGATCCTCCACAAGGTCAGTGCGTTCCCACGGGAAGAAATCACCCTCTGGCTTGCGTCCAAAATGTCCGTAAGCCGCAGTTTTGCGATAGATTGGCTTGTTTAGGCCAAGATGCGTACGAATGCCGCGCGGCGTAAGACCGCCCAGTTTTTCGATATTCATGATGGCAGCTTCAATCAGGTCATCGCCAACTGTGCCGGTTTCATGCGTATCCACATACAACGAAAGTGGCTTTGAAACGCCAATCGCATAAGCCAGCTGGATGGTGCAGCGGGTGGCAAGACCAGCTGCAACAATGTTCTTCGCCAGATAGCGCGTGATGTAAGCTGCCGAGCGGTCAACCTTTGTCGGGTCCTTGCCGCTGAATGCGCCGCCGCCATGGGGCGCTGCGCCGCCATAGGTATCGACGATGATCTTGCGACCCGTTAGGCCAGCATCGCCGTCAGGGCCACCGATTTCGAAGCTGCCGGTCGGGTTGATGTGATAGACCGTGTCGCGCAGCAATACTGGCGGAATAACGTCGGCCACAACCTTGCGGACATAGGCGTGCAGTTCCGCTTCCTTGTCACCCGTGTCATAACCAGCAGCATGCTGCGTCGAGACGACGACAGCAGTTGCGGCGACTGGCAAGCTGCCTTCGTAGCGCAGGGTAACCTGGCTCTTTGTGTCTGGTTCAAGGAAGGGTGCGGCGCCGGAATGGCGGTCAGCGGCCATGCGCTCCAGAATCTTGTGGCTGTAATACAACGTTGCTGGCATCAGATCAGGCGTTTCGTCGGTCGCATAGCCAAACATGATGCCCTGGTCGCCAGCGCCTTCATCCTTGTTACCCGAAGCATCGACGCCCTGCGCGATGTGCGCAGACTGTCCGTGCAGGTTGTTTTCAAAGCGGAATGTTTCCCAATGGAAACCGTCCTGCTCGTAACCGATTTCCTTCACGGTACGGCGAACGGTAGCTTCGATTTCTTCCTGCGCACCTGCTGCCCAAGCGCCATCTTCATAGACGCCTTTGCAACGGATTTCGCCAGCAAGGACAACCAACTGAGTTGTGGTCAGTGTTTCGCAGGCGATGCGGGCTTCTGAGTCTTTGGAAAGAAATAGGTCGACGATTGCGTCGGAGATTTGGTCCGAAACCTTGTCTGGGTGTCCTTCGGACACGGATTCGGAAGTGAAAAGGTAATTTGCGCGCATGGTTGTTCCAGTCTGTTGGCTGTGTCTGCGTATAAAGAATTCTTTATATCGTCTGATGCCCTTAGCGAGAACGCGTGCGGCGGGCAAGTGGTAACAGCGCAAAGGCGATGAGCAGCCCCGCAAAGCCCAGCGGCAATATGTTTCCGAAGCGGGCGAAAAGTGTCGGCGCTTTCGCTTTCGGTAACCAAGTATCAATGCGCCCTGCTGCACCCAGCGGCAGGCTCTCAATCATCCTGCCGTCT
>JBKBTH010000585.1:0-563 GCA_046290915.1 Sphingorhabdus sp. | reverse complement strand
ACGGAAATCATCACTGCGTCGATAATGCAAACGGGCTCCCGAAGGGAGCCCGCAAGGGCGACTGCCCGTCGCGGCTTATGCCGCGAAAGCCAAGCGGGCCGGATGGCCCGCGCCCGGCGCCTGAGGGCGCCAGAAAATTACGCGCAGAGCTTCTTGCGGCCGCGGTTGCGACGCGCGCGCAGCACCTTGCGGCCACCCGGGGTCGCCTTGCGTGCGAAGAAACCGTGGCGACGGGCACGCACGAGATTGCTGGGCTGGAAGGTACGCTTCATATCATCCTCGAAAAGCTGACCGGCTGGTGCATGGCGGGGATTTTCCGCAAGCTCACCGGGGCCGCACAGGGGCGACCGCAAAACAGACACGGGCCGTTATGGGAAGGCGGCCCCTGAGTCAAGCAGGCTCGCATGGGCATAGGCCAATTGCGGTGCGTGGGCAAAGGTTGCGGGTGCCTTGCGCGGGGCCAGCGTCAGGCTCCACCGCGCATCGACCATGGCTGCCAGCGCTCCGCCCGAACGTGCCAGCGCCAGCCGCAGATTATCGTGCAGACGCGGGTCGAGCGTGCG
>JBKBTH010000584.1:0-563 GCA_046290915.1 Sphingorhabdus sp. | reverse complement strand
ACGAATAGGGTATAATCGTCTTTTCCATCCCGCGGCAGGGTTACCGCGATCGGCTTTTTTGTCGCGACTGCGACCGACTGTGCATTGCCGATTTGCACAGGTAATCGCGCAATGCGGGCATTGGCTTTATAGAGACGTTCGGTGCGCCAATTCTCGAACGCCCATCGCATCACGCGCGTCGACTCGTTCGCACGTGCTTGCGCGCTGCCAAGGCCAGCAATAACCATCATCACCCTTCGGCCATTTTGTTCTGCCGTGCCTGTGAAACAGTATCCAGCTTCAGATGTATGCCCCGTCTTCATGCCGTCCGCGCCGACGACAGTGCCCAGAATGGGGTTCCGATTGACCTGCCGGATGTTATTCCATTTAAAGCCGGTTTCCCCATAATAGAGACCATAAAGTGTTGGAAAGTCGCGAATTGTCCGCGTCCCAAGCAAGGCAAGATCCTGCGCCGTCGTTCGCGTTTTACCTGCGTCTGGCCACCCGTTCGCGGTCGCAAAATGGCTGTTGCGTATTCCCAAACGCGCTGCCGCCTCATTCATTTCGTCGGTGAAGGCAGCTTC
>JBKBTH010000583.1:0-570 GCA_046290915.1 Sphingorhabdus sp. | reverse complement strand
AGCAGGACGTCTGGCAGGCGCTTCTGCAAATACCCGTAGGGGAAACGCGCAATTATGCCGAAATCGCCGCTGCGGTCGGTAAGCCCGATGCCGTGCGCGCGGCAGGGGCAGCCAATGGCGCAAATCCTGTTGCGGTGCTCATTCCCTGCCACCGGGTAATTCGGTCGGATGGCGGCCTTGGCGGCTATGCTTATGGCCTTGAACGCAAGCGCCGTTTGTTGGCGTGGGAACGCGGGCACGGCAATTTATTTGCAGTCTAAGCAAATAGTTACAACGACAGAATGCGCGAATTCCAGATTCAATCCTAACGGTCTGTTCACCCTTTTTCGGCATAGCCAGCACAAGTTTCCCTCCTAACGCGCCTGGTCCAGCGGCGTGCGAGGCGGATGGAAGCACTGATAAAGGACCATTTATGCCGAAATCATTTGATATCAGAGCGCTAGCTCCACTTTGCGTTTTAGTATGTGCGCTTACCGGCTGCTGTTCGGTGGGCGGCGGTGCGCAACTGCCGCCAGCGCCCACGGTCGCCGCCCGGGAAGGGCCAGGCGAGGACTATATGATCGGCCCGCT
>JBKBTH010000582.1:0-585 GCA_046290915.1 Sphingorhabdus sp. | reverse complement strand
CAAGGCTGAAACCATTATAATTGGTCGATATTCCAACCGTCGCAAATTGCGCCGCTGTATTGAGTGCGAGGCTGCTTTCATCAACGGTTTTGGTCCGTTGATCGAACTGGAAGCCAGCCTTCAACACCGCGTCTCCGCCCAGAAATTCGGTTTCGCGCGAAACAACAAACTTCGCGGTGTAGGCCTTTGTAGTATCCACAGCGTCAAGAATGGACAACGACGTCAACGGCTTTGTGAAGGTGTCGATGTCAGTGACCGGAGTACCCGCCTGATAACGTGTCGGGCTGCTCAGTTGGACCGTAGTGAACAAACGCAAACGGGCAAGGTTCGGGTCAGTAAAGTCATAGCCGACCGTTGGACGCAGGTTACGCGTGCTTGGGCTATCCCATGTCGTTTCGCCGACTACAGAACGGTCGTCCTTTGATTCGGTGTAGTTACCAAGCCAGTTGAATTTCCAGCCATCACCAAATTCATGCGTACCTTCGATTGTGTTGGTAAAGATCGACTGTTCAAATGCACGAAGCGTTGAGCGCTGCCGAATGTCGATGCCATAGATAGTGCCTTGAAGGGGCGTATTTCCAATGC
>JBKBTH010000581.1:0-588 GCA_046290915.1 Sphingorhabdus sp. | reverse complement strand
ACCTCCGCGCCGTAGCGCCGCCCGGCAATCTCGATCTCGTAGCTGGACCCCAGCACCTCCGCCTCCGACTGCCCGGCGCAGGGCACATAGCCAAGCCCCACCGCCCCGCCCAGCGCATGGCCGTAATTGCCCGAGGTGATCGGCCCGACGATCCGGCCATCGCGCAGAATCGCCTCGTTGTGAAAGATCATCGCCGCCGGATCGCGCACCAGAAACTGCAGCATCCGCCGCGACAGACCCTGTTCCTCACGCCGCAGCACCGCCTCCCGCCCGATGTACGCGGGCTTCCTGCGGCTGACGGCAAAGCCGAGGCCCGCCTCCAGCACATGATCCTCATCGGTGATGTCATGGCCCCAGTGGCGATAGGCCTTCTCGATCCGGCAGCTGTCCAGCGCATGCAGCCCGCACAGCCGCAGTTCGGGTGCCGCCTCCACCAGCGCCTCGAACACATGGGCTGCCTGATCGGTGGGCACATAGAGCTCCCATCCCAGCTCGCCCACATAAGACACCCGGTGCGCCCGGGCCAGCCCCATGCCGATCTCGATCTCCCGCGCTGTACCGAAGGGATGTGCGCTATTGCCAAAGTCC
>JBKBTH010000580.1:0-588 GCA_046290915.1 Sphingorhabdus sp. | reverse complement strand
GACCATTTTGCCGTCCACGCTGATGGCTGTCTTGCCCATCGTCACAAGATTCAAACCGGTCGCAGTGATGACGATGTCGGATTCAATATGCTTGCCCGACTTCAACTGAATGCCTGTCTTGGTGAAATGGTCGATATGGTCAGTTACGACCTCGGCCTTACCCTCGGTGATGGCAGTAAACATGTCGCTGTCAGGAATTAGGCACAAGCGCTGTTCCCATGGGCCATATTTGGGCACAAAATGGGTATCGACATCAACTGATGCGGGCAGCGCTTCACGCGCCATGTTGACCAGCTTTTCACCCAGCTTCGCTGGGTTGCGGCGGGCATACCAATAGGTGAACCGCTGCATGTTGATGTTGCGCCACCGCGTCAGCGCATAAGCCAGCTTTTCCGGCATGATTTTGCGAACAAATTTGGAGAATGGGTCAATCGCCGGACGCGACACCATATAAGTCGGCGAACGCTGAAGCATGGTAACTTGTGCGCCCTGTTGCGCCATTACTGGCACAATGGTCACTGCGGTAGCGCCTGAACCGATTACCGTTACCTTCTTGCCGTTATAGTCCAGTCCCTCGGGCCAATGCTG
>JBKBTH010000579.1:0-590 GCA_046290915.1 Sphingorhabdus sp. | reverse complement strand
CCGCGACTGGGCTCAACACAATCGGTGAGCGGGGTGTTTCTCTTTTATTACTGGTATTGAGAGTTATGCATTGTGACCCACTCATGTCGAGTGCAACTCTCTCCGGCCCGTTCGTGTCGAGCCCAGTCGAGACACTCTGATGTATAATAAAACGCTTTTTTGGTGGCTTCGCAAAAAATGATACCCGTCCCCAGTCCCCGTTTATCAGAGCCACTTTCTTTGCTTGTGACCAACCTTTGATTTTCATCTCCGCATCAAGGGCTTCATAACGTGTTGGAAAATCCTGAGACCACATCAAAATCACGGGCGAATGTTCGGCTGTATATCCCTTTATAGCGCCGCTCTGATGCTGGCCAATTCGCTTCTCGAGGTCATCGGTGTGGCCCGTGTAATATTTGCCATTCGCACATTTCAGAATGTAAACGTAAAATGCCATTTATTCCTCAGTGCAGGCTTTTAGGGTGTCTCGACTATGCTCGACACGAACGGAGAGAGGAAGCGTAATCCGGCATTTTCCGTTGTTAACGAGCTGGTAGAGATCCAAGTGTAGCCAAACCACCCGCAAATCACACGCCTAACCTTAACTCAAA
>JBKBTH010000578.1:0-590 GCA_046290915.1 Sphingorhabdus sp. | reverse complement strand
GAAGGTGCAGACACGATACTACCCGCACGTCCACTGACAACTACTGTTCCGCCCATTTCCGTTGTCGCAAACAACTTTTTGGCGAAATTCATGGGCAAATGAACGCAACCATGGCTTTCGGGATAGCCCGGCAATCCACCGGCATGCAACGCCACACCATCCCAAGTAAGGCGCTGCTGATACGGCATTGGTGCGTTGTTATAGGTACTCGACCGGTGCTTCGCGTCTTTCTGCAATATTGCGAAAACGCCGATGGGGGTGTCGTGCCCCTTCTTACCCGTTGAAACCGTTGTGACCGCAATCCGGACACCATTACGATAAATCGTTGCCAATTGCCGCGCTACATCGACATAGACCGTCACCGGACCACGCGGTGCGACTTCGGCCGCCCACACCCATTGGCCCGGCTTTAACGACTCCGCCTTTCGCGCAAATTCCACCGGCGAAGAAACATCCGCGCCTTGTGCAATCGCAGGTCGTGTCAGCGGTCCAATACCAGTGCCGCTGACACACAAGGCTATCGCCAACGCCTTCACCGAAAAAGCGTCACGCATCACTTAATATCCGGTCCGAACGCACAGAACATCAGC
>JBKBTH010000577.1:0-595 GCA_046290915.1 Sphingorhabdus sp. | reverse complement strand
CAGCGCAGCCCGGTGGTGCGATCGGTGCCCTTATAGTCACCGAACAACAGGATCGCCGCCGCCTGGTTCGGCTGCAGCAGGTAGAAGCCCGGCGCGACAAAGGCGAGGATCACCACGCCCAGCACCAGCGCGAACGGCGCCCATGGCGCTTCGCCGATCTGCGTTGCGGATGCGACAATGCCGATCACTGCGGCAAGTGCGACAAGCAGCATGGCATAGCCGCTGGCGGTGCTGGCGGGCCGCTCGGCACTGGAGCGAAGCGCGCGCGAATCGAAGTCGGACATTTTTGCCTCCCTGAAAAGATGATATCATATTTATATCGATTCAGGCGGCGCGCAAGCAGAATCGGATGTCAGCTGAGTGCATTGAATGGCGCATCAAATGATTATAAATGCGTGCTGATCGGAGGAGGTACCATGCGGACCACCATTGTGCTCGATGACGAATTGCTCGCCAAGGCGCAGGCTTTCACCGGTTTCCGGGAAAAGTCGCAGCTCGTCCGCGAGGCGATGAAGGCGTTGATCGAGCGTGAGAGCGCCCGACGATTGGCCTTGCTCGGTGGCACTGAGCCTGATCTTGAAATTACGGCCCGGCG
>JBKBTH010000576.1:0-596 GCA_046290915.1 Sphingorhabdus sp. | reverse complement strand
GTCCATCGAGCCTTCGAGACCCTTGACGACGCCCGGGACATATTCCTTCGGAACCGAACCACCAACGATCTTGTTTTCGAAGGTGAAGCCCTGGCCCGCTTCCTGCGGCTCGAACACCAGCTTAATGCGGGCGTACTGACCCGAACCACCCGACTGCTTCTTGTGGGTATAGTCCACGTTCGCCGGCTTGGTGATCGTTTCGCGGTAAGCCACCTGCGGCTGACCGATGTTCGCCTCAACCTTGAACTCACGACGCATGCGGTCGACAAGGATGTCGAGGTGAAGTTCGCCCATGCCCGAAATAATGGTCTGGCCGGACTCTTCGTCGGTCTTGACGCGGAAGGACGGGTCTTCGGCTGCAAGACGATTAAGCGCAAGGCCCATCTTTTCCTGGTCAGCCTTGGACTTTGGTTCAACCGAAATGTCGATAACTGGCTCTGGGAAGATCATGCGCTCAAGGATAACCTGGGCATTCTGCACGCAAAGCGTGTCACCCGTGGTGGTGTCCTTGAGACCCACGATAGCCACGATGTCGCCAGCGAAGGCTTCCGTGATCTGCTCGCGGGAATTGGCGTGCATCTGGAACAGGCGACCAA
>JBKBTH010000056.1:0-8849 GCA_046290915.1 Sphingorhabdus sp. | reverse complement strand
CATGATTTACTTTGGCTGGTGGACCAACGAGTCTTTCAATGAAGGAGAATGTTGTGAATAATAATCATCTGTCCGCACTTCGCAGCAAACATGCTGATCTTGAGCAAAAGCTTGAGCACGAAGAAAATAGACCCTTTCCTGACTCAAGCACCATTCTCAGCCTGAAGAAGCAGAAGCTACATCTTAAAGACGTACTTATGCAGGAGTCGGCGTTAACTGGCTGACTACGAATAATTTCAAGCGGGGTATCGCTTGCCTTTTGCGTCTCTGCTAGATGAGGCATATGGAAAGCGCTACCCGTTCTGCCCGCAACATTTTAACCGGTCTTCACGAAGTGATGGCCTCGCGAAATCATGCGCAGGGCAAGCTGAACCATGTGGTCAACATCATCGGTGAAGCTCTTTCGAGCGAAGTATGTTCGATTTATCTGCTGCGCGATGGTGCGCTTGAATTATTTGCTACACGCGGATTGAACGAAGCGGCTGTCCACGTCACCAGGCTTGGCTTAGGTGAAGGCCTTGTTGGTACGATAGCGGAAAATGTCGAAACGCTGAACTTGGATGAGGCCGCAGCGCACCCCAATTTCCGCTATGTTCCAGAAACAGGCGAAGAGCGCTTTCACAGCTTTGCCGGCGTTCCCATTGTGCGCTCTGAACGCGCGGTTGGCGTATTGGCCGTGCAGCACGTCGAGCCTCGCAAATATGAAGAAATCGAAATCGAGGCGCTTCAGACCGTTGCGATGGTGCTGTCTGAGCTAATCGCCAACGCTGATCTTATTGATGAACCGAGCACGCGGGGTGGCAATGAAACCGGCACCATAAGCCTCACAGGCCTGCCGCTCGTAAAGGGGGCAGCCGCTGGCGTTGCTATTTTCCACCAGCCCAATGTCCGCATTGAACATACCGTAGCCGAGGATGTCGAGGCCGAGCGCCAGCGCGTGTATTCTGCCTTTGACAAAATGCGCGAACAGATTGATCGCATGGCGAGCCAAATTGATTTCGGCACGGGCGGCGAACATGAAGAGGTCATCGCGACCTATAAGATGTTTGCGTATGACGAAGGCTGGAGCCGCCGGATTAACGAAGCCATCGACAGCGGCCTGACAGCGGAAGCAGCGATTGAGCGCGTTCAGCAGCGCACCCGTATGCGCATGCGCCAGATCGACGATGCGCTGTTGGCAGATCGCATGCACGATCTTGAAGATCTATCAAACCGGTTGCTACGGATTGTATCGGGCCAAATGAGCACCGCTGCGCAACTGGGACTGAAAAAAGATTCGATCCTGATTGCACGCAATTTGGGCCCGGCTGAGCTGTTGGAATATGACAAAAGACGGCTGCGCGGCGTTGTGCTTGAGGAAGGGTCGCTCACCGCGCATGTGGTTATTGTCGCACGGGCAATGGGCATCCCGGTACTGGGCCGCGTACAAGGCATTCGCCACAAAGTACGCGATGGCGACATGCTCCTCCTCAACGCTGACGAAAAAAGTGTCATCGTTAGGCCGTCGTCGGCTGCGGAAGAGCTTTTCCAACATGATCTGGTCGATCGGCAAAAGAAAAAAGCACGCTACGCTGCGATGCGAGACGCAGCGTCGGTCACGAAGGATGGCGTGCCAGTCACGTTGATGATTAACGCCGGGCTACGCGACGACATGTCCGCCCTAGCAACCACCGGCGCAGAGGGTGTCGGCCTGTTTCGTACGGAATTCCAGTTCCTGATTTCTGCCACGCTTCCGCAACGCGAACGTCAGCAGCGTTTTTATCGCGATGTCATTGAAGCGGCGGGCGACAAGCCTGTTATTTTCCGCACGCTGGATATTGGTGGCGATAAAGCTCTGCCCTATTTGAAGGACGAAACGAGCGAAGAGGAAAACCCCGCCCTCGGCTGGCGCGCATTGCGGCTATCGCTTGACCATGCAGGATTGATGAAAGCGCAGGCACGCGCGCTGATTGAAGCGTCTGCGGGTCGCACCCTGAACGTCATGTTTCCGATGGTTTCTGAACCGTGGGAGTTTGATGCTGCTCGCGCAATATTTGAAGGCCAGATGGAATTTTTGGGTCGGCAGAAGAAAAGAGTGCCGTCAAAAATCCGTTATGGTGCAATGCTTGAGGTGCCAGCGCTCGCTGAAACCCTCGACATTCTGCTGCCAAAAATCGACTTCCTTTCGATTGGTACAAATGATCTAACGCAGTTCCTGTTTGCAGCAGATCGCGCAGATCCACGCCTTGCGGAGCGCTATGATTGGCTAAGTCCCGCCATTTTGCGGTTCATTCGGCGGGTGGTTCAGGCAACAGAAGGCCATATAGTCGATGTGGCAGTCTGCGGCGAAATGGGCGGCCGGACACTTGAAGCACTCGCGCTGATCGGCTTGGGCATCCACCGCTTATCGATTACGCCAGCCGCTGTTGGGCCCATCAAGGCGATGGTGCGATCAACCAACCACGCAGACATTCGCAACAAGATGGACGAGCTCCTCAAAAGCCCCACCGGAAATTTGCGTGACGAACTCGCGACGTGGGCGACAAGCCAAGGTATTGAAACCGGCTAAATTTCGTGATTTTTCGAAGGTAAAAAGTTGTAATCGCCGTTGACTTTATCTCGAAGTTGCCCATTGTTTGCATAGCTGCACAAAGAGGCGGATAAAACGGGTCGTGGAGATTGCAGTGGACTTAATACCTTCTGTTGACGAAGTGCACGGAACCGTGGGTAGCCAGTTGAAAGCTGGCCGCGAACGGCTGGGTCTAAGTCTTTCTGATATCGCTGCGAAAACACGCGTTCCGACTCGGCATCTCGAATCCATTGAACAATCGGATTATGCGTCCCTTCCTGGGCAAACATATTCGCTCGGTTTTGCGCGATCTTACGCGAATGCCGTCGAAATGGACGCAGCCGCGATCAGTGATGCGTTGCGGTCGGAATTGGCGCAAAGCGGCCATGAGGGCTACCAAGCACCGCTTCAGAATTACGAGCCAGCAGATCCGGCGCGCGTTCCTTCCAAGACCCTCGCATGGACCTCCGCGACAATTGCGGCCGTTGCGCTCGCTGCATATATCATCTTCAGAAGCCTGACACTCACAGACGCTGCGCCAGCGGCGAAACCGGTATCCGCGCCGACTTCAGTTGCGCCAGCAGCCACAGCGCCAATTGCGCCATTGTCGGCAAACGGCGCCGATGTCGTAATTACAGCGACCGGCAATGTATGGGTCAAAATCTATGACGCAGATGACAAACGGCTTTTCGAAAAGGAAATGGTCGCGGGCGACAGCTTCACTGTCCCGCAAAATGCCAACAAACCTATGATCGTCACCGGACGCCCTCAAGCGCTTGAAATCACCGTAGCCGGTAAAGCCGTTCCTCCGCTTGGAATGCCGGATAAGACTATTGCCGATGTGGGGGTGAGCGCGGATGAATTGCTTGCACGCCAGTCAGCGACAGTTCCCCCTGCGGAATAAGACGCCGACGACACTATCACAGTAAAATCCGGTATCCTTTCTGTCTAAATGGTGTGATGGGTCTTTATTGCGTAAGTCCAGTGGGCTATACGTCGCAACTTGTAAGTATAAGGGGAGAGACCCAATGAGTTTTCGGCTCGCTTTGTTTAGCGGCGCAGCATTTGCAATCAGCGCGTCAGCAGTGGCGCAGGATGCAAATATTGACGGGCGCGTGGGCAAGCTTGAGAAGGAAATGCGCGCGGTCCAGCGTCAGGTTTTTCCTTCAGGTGCTGGTAAATTTGTTGAACCTGATATCCAGTCCCCGACAAGCACGAAACCAGCAAATGCGTCTACGACTTCGGCTACCGCCGACCTATTGGTGCGTGTCGATGCGTTGGAAGCTCAGTTGGCGGTTTTGACGGGTCAAGTGGAGCAGCAAGGCAATAATATGCGGGGCGTCGAAGCGCGTCTGAAACTATTGGAAGCGCAGTTGGCGAACGCGCAGCCCGCAACAGCAGCCAGCGTCTTGCCTGTCGCAGCATCGGTACCCGCGGCAGTCGTTGTGAAACCTAAGCCAGTTGTAACGGCGGCCAAGCCTGCGGCAACCGCTGCAAAGCCAAGTGCAGCGCGCGTTGCCGCTGTGGCAGCAATTGAACGGCCCGCGACAGGTGACGCTTTCGACGATGGCTACAATTACGGTTACAGATTGTGGGAAGCGAAGTTCTACCCAGAATCGCAAGTGACGCTTGAAGAAACGGTCAGCAAATATCCAAAGCACAAACGTGCAAGCTTCGCGCGCAACTTGCTTGGCCGGGCGTGGCTCGACGACAAAAAGCCCGCGACAGCGGTCAAGATATTTTACGACAATTACAAATCCGACCCGCGCGGGGAGCGTGCTCCTGACAGTTTGTTCTTCTTGGGATCGGCCTTAACTGACCTCGGCAAAACGGCTGAAGCGTGTGAAGCATATGGCGAGCTTGGAAAAGCCTATCCGGATGTCGCCAGCGGTCGCTTGGCGGATCGGGTGACTGCCGGTAAAACACGCGCGAAGTGCAAGTAACCGTCAACCCCGCGCTTCTCGATCGATTTAATGGCGCGCTAGATGCGCTGCCCGTTTCGGATGGTGACCGCATTTTATGTGCGGTCTCCGGTGGCCCCGATAGCTTAGCACTGCTTTTGTTGTTGCAACAGGCTTGGCCGGACCGTGTTGTCGCTGCGACCGTCGATCATCGTTTAAGACCAGAGTCTGCTAAAGAAGCACAATATGTGCAGCGCATCTGCCAAGAAATTGGTTTGCCGCATGTCATTTTGACGCCGACTGAGACAATAAGCGGCAACGTTCAATCATCCGCGCGTGCGGCAAGATACGCGTTGTTAAAGCAAGCAGCAGAGCAGCATGATTGTGCTTATATCGCTACCGCCCACCATGCCGACGATCAGCTCGAGACAATACTGATGCGGCTTGCCCGCGGCAGCGGCGTGGACGGCCTATCCGGCATCCGGTCGAAAAACGGAAACACGCTGCGCCCGTTGTTGGGGTTTAGCAAAGACGAGCTGATCGCCATTTGTGCCAACGCGGGGCTTGTTCCCGTCGGCGACCCAAGCAACGAAAATGTCGATTTTGAACGCGTTGCAATGCGCAATTGGCTGGCGAGCACGCAGCACCCCTTTCGTACCAGTCGGGCCGGGCGTACCGCCAGCGCAATGGCCGACGCGTCCGAGGCGCTGGTCTGGATGACAGAGTTGCTGGCGCACGAGAGAGTGCAGCGCGATGCCGATGCCGTCACGTGCGACGCGAGCAATGTACCACACGAGTTGAAACGCCGTCTTTTAATCCATTGTTTGAAGCTCATAGAACCCGAGCTTGCCCCGCGCGGCGATGCGATTGACCACCTGTTGGCTGAGCTTTCGGACCGACGCACGGCCAGCATGGGTAACATCAAATGCGAAGGCGGTGACAATTGGCGATTTACCATTGCACCGCCGCGGCGCGGCTAAGTTTACACAGACCGGAATTTTGGCAATCCTGATATTGTCATTCACGCAATCGCGCCTACATTGACAAGGTATCCTTGCGCATATGGCGCAAGGCCCAGATCAAGGCAGTGATGATGAACGACGAACAAGAACCGAAGAGCAACCCGATGCTGCGTAATATGGCCATCTGGTCAGCAATCATTGTGGCGCTTTTGCTTGTCGCCTCGATTTTCAGTGGTTCATCCGCACCGACCAACGGCATTACCTATTCGTCATTCCGCGATAAGGTTGAAGCCGGCGAAGTTAAGTCCGTTGCGATCGCGCCAGAGCGTATCAACGGAAAGCTTCAAAATGACGAAACGTTCGTCACTGTGCCGATTCCGAATGACACCAGCCTTTATCCTCTGCTTGATGAAAAGGGTGTCGTCGTTGAAGCGAAAGCCGAAGAGCAACCGAGCCTGCTGCTGATCCTCGTATATCAAGCGCTTCCGTTCCTGCTGATCCTCGGCATCGCGTTCTTCGTGTTGCGTCAAATGCAAAAGGGCGGCGGCGCTGGCGGGGCCATGGGCTTTGGTAAGTCAAAAGCAAAGCTGCTGACGGAAAAGCATGGCAAAGTCACTTTTGAAGATGTGGCCGGTATTGATGAAGCGCGCGAAGAGCTTCAGGAAATCGTCGAGTTTTTGAAAGATCCGCACAAGTTCAGCCGCTTGGGTGGCAAAATTCCAAAGGGTGCATTGCTCGTGGGTTCGCCAGGGACCGGCAAGACCTTGCTCGCACGCGCTATTGCAGGTGAGGCAGGCGTTCCATTCTTCTCGATCTCGGGTTCGGACTTTGTTGAAATGTTTGTTGGCGTCGGTGCAAGCCGCGTGCGCGACATGTTTGAACAGGCAAAGAAGAACGCACCATGCATTGTCTTCATCGACGAAATTGACGCCGTTGGACGCAGCCGTGGCGCTGGCCTTGGTAACCAGAATGACGAACGCGAACAGACGCTGAACCAGCTTCTGGTCGAAATGGATGGTTTTGAAGCCAATGAAGGCATCATCATTGTCGCGGCAACCAACCGCCCTGACGTGCTTGACCCTGCCCTTCTCCGTCCCGGTCGTTTCGACAGACAAGTCGTCGTACCACGTCCCGACATTGATGGCCGCGTGAAGATCCTTGAAGTCCATATGAAGAAAGTGCCGCTGGCACCGGATGTCGATGGCCGGGTCATTGCGCGTGGTACACCCGGTTTCTCCGGCGCTGACCTTGCCAACCTCGTGAACGAAGCTGCCTTGTTGGCTGCACGCCGCGGCAAGCGCCTTGTTGCCATGCGCGAATTCGAGGACGCAAAAGACAAGGTGATGATGGGCACAGAACGCAAGTCCATGGTCATGACCGAAGACGAAAAGAAAATGACTGCTTATCATGAAGCCGGACACGCGCTTGTTTCAATCCATGAAGCGGCATCGGATCCAATCCATAAAGCGACGATCATTCCACGTGGTCGCGCGTTGGGTATGGTCATGCGTTTGCCAGAGCGTGATAATTACAGCTATCACCGCGACAAGATGCACGCCAACCTCTCGGTATCGATGGGTGGGCGCGTGGCGGAAGAGCTGATCTTCGGTTACGAAAAAGTCAGCTCCGGCGCCTCAAGCGATATCCAATATGCCACGAGCCTGGCACGTGACATGGTCACGCAATGGGGCATGTCAGACGAGATGGGCCCACTGCAGTATGAAGAACGGCAAGAAGGGTATCTGGGCTATGGCTCGTCGCAGCGATCGGCCATGTCAGACGAGACAGCACGCAAGATCGATGCTGAAATTCGTAAGCTGGTCGAAGGCGGACATAAGCGCGCAACTGACCTTTTGAAAAAGCACGACGAGCAGCTGCACCTGTTGGCAAATGCACTGTTGGAATTTGAAACGCTGTCTGGTGATGAAATCAAGCAACTGCTTGAAACGGGCAAGTTCGAACGTGATGACGGCAAGGTTGCCCAGCCCTCATCCATCCCACAAGTCGGAACCGCCATTCCAAAGGCAGGTCGTCGCAAATCTTCCCCGGTTGGTGACGTAACGCCACAAGGCGCCTAACTTTCATCTTTGCATGGGAACCTCAACGCTCTAGTCCAGTTGACGAGAGAGTTGAGGTCGCAAAAGATGAAATTCGTTGTGCTCGTTGCCGGCGGCGCGCTGCTGTGTGCCGTACCCGCCCAATCCATGGATGCGGAAACCTTTTACGTGAAGGCGCTTGCCCTTAAGAAGAAGGGCATGGGCGCGGTATTCTCAAAAGAGCTTAAGCCAATGGCGCGATTGTTTGAAGCCGCCGCCGATTCAGTGAAGGCAGAAAACGAAGTCGCGCGCGCTGCGGGTAAGGCATTGTTCTGCGCGCCTAAAAAATATCGCCTGACCGCCGAGCAATTTCTAGCCGAATTCGGGCGCATTCCCAAGGAGCGCAGGCGCATTCAAACCGTTCGCGATGCGTGGCGGGAAATCGTCATCCGCCGTTTCCCTTGTTAGATTGAACCAAGCCGCACCCTATTTATATTGCATTCAGGCGGTATCGCCATAACTGTCCTCCACATCACTTGGGAGGACATTCAAATTGCATCGAAATTCTGTGATATTTGCGCCAATAGCGTTGTTTGTCGCGGTGCCAGTTGGGGCCGCTCCCGGTGATATGAGCGTCAGCACGTTCCTTGCGAAAGCCGACGCCCTAAAAGCAAAAGGTTTTTTGGCCCTTGGCTCTTCCGATATCAAGCTGCTCCAATCCGAAGGCAAAGCAGCTGGCGCAGCGTATCGCAAGCGGATCAAAACGGATTTGGCGCAGAAGCGTACTCCGCATAGCTGTCCGCCGGCAAAGGCTACCATGAAATCAGATGAATTCATCGCCCATTTGCGGACGTACCCTGCTTCTGTACGGTCTGTGACGTCCGTTACGACAGCAACAGCCGATCTCATGAAGAAGCGATATCCCTGCACATAACCAGCTGGAGTAGAGCCCACATGCCAATCTATTGCGATGAGTCCGGCGGGGTTGGCCGCGGTGTCATGACACTGGCTGCTGTTTCCATCGAGGCTGAATTTGCGGACGCCGCATTGGCGAGATTTCGCGAGATTACGGGGTTATCCGGCGAGCTTAAGGGTAGCCGAATCGACCTTGCTGAACGTGGCTTGCTCTTTGAGCTTCTGGAACGCGATGCATGGACAGCCACCGTTAGCATCGCGATATCTGCGCTTACGCCTGACAGCGGTCAAGATCGCGGCGATCATGATATCGCCATATATGTGCACCTGCTCAACGATGCGATCTCGGCGATGAACGTGGACTCAGATGGGTGTACGCAGATATTTATTGATGACGGTCGCTATGGGCCGGAAACCCTTGCCCATATTCGGACAGATGTCGCATCGCGGATCGGGCCCTGTGGTTCCGCGACTTTAGAGCTCAGCC
>JBKBTH010000575.1:0-596 GCA_046290915.1 Sphingorhabdus sp. | reverse complement strand
GTCCCCAAATTCACAAGCAATACGCCAATTTTGGGCGTTGCAACGGGGGGGTGGTCAATCGGTAATGTCATCATAGTCCTCTGGACAATAAAGGTAGTTCACGCAGCCGGATTCCGGCTGCGGAGAAAAGTGCATTGGCAATCGCGGGCGCAACGGCGGGTACGCCCAGTTCGGACACACCGCCCGGCGCCTCGTCATTACGTGCGAGTTCAACGGTGATTTCGGGTACATCCGCCAATTTGGGCAGATCGATATCGCGCAACCGCCGCGCCGTGGGAAGGCCACTTTCGAAATCGGTAGCGGATCCCAATGCTTGCGCCAATCCAAACACGATGCCGCCTTCAATCTGTTGACGCGCGAGGTCGGGGTTAATCAACCGGCCACAATCTGCCATTGCATGGATGCGGTCCACGCGCACGCCAGTCTCGCTGGTGCGGGCAGTGACAATGACGGCAATATGGCTGCCGCGCATACTGTGACAGGCAATGCCGCGACCGCTGCCCGAAACGCCGCCATCCCAGCCCGCCATGGTCGCAACTTCCGTCAAGCAACGGGCCAAACGTGTTTGGCCAACCAACATCTGCATGCGGAACGAC
>JBKBTH010000574.1:0-600 GCA_046290915.1 Sphingorhabdus sp. | reverse complement strand
ATCCCCCGCCCGGCTCAACGGCGGATCAACGCTGAGAACGCCTGTCGTTCCATCAACCGCCACATTCATGAAGCAATTAAATGCCACCGGAATCATGTCCTCGGTAATGCCAAAGGGTGAAAGCGCGCCGGCAAGATTACCAAAGCAGCCCTGATGCGGATCAGTATCGCCATAAATGATCCGGAAAGTATCTTTGCTGCACGGCGTGAGCAAAAAATCATGGCGCCCTACATCATCAGCGACAATCTCCAACATCACATTGCTACGGTTGGAATATAGCAGGTCACCTGTGGTGAGGAACAAGCGGCTGGCATAATCAAGCGTCCGCCCTGACGATATGACTTCGCCGATATCGCCCTGATGAAACGCAAGCAAGTCCGCGACCTGTTCGCCCAGCGGGTCGGTAACCGTCAGAATGTCGCCCTTGTTCAACGTGAACGCGACGCCCGACCTTGGTTCAATCTGTGATGGCATCAAGCAGCTCCAAATCGGGGTGCGTTCCGGCGCGTTGATATGGGCATTTCCACCCGCTTTCAACTGCCCTGCCGCTATACTGACGTGCGGCCGAAACCTCACCATGTTTGGCGAGCATCGGGTTTA
>JBKBTH010000573.1:0-630 GCA_046290915.1 Sphingorhabdus sp. | reverse complement strand
GGCTGCTGACCCTCGCCTGCCAGCGCATCAGCGACGGCGGCGACCTGCTCAAAAGTGATGCCCTGACGTGCCATGATCGTTGCTCCTTTCGTACCGTATCGGTGCAAATCGTATCAATACAGATATGATATACAATACAGATACGATATGCAAGCGGTTTTCGTAACGTACCGCTGCCCGGTCGGCTGCTCGTTTTGCGTGAAACACCGTGTCCGGGAGACGCTGACGCCTCGCCTTCGGCTCGTTGTCGGCCAGCCGTCGAACGAAAAGCGGAGCTTTCCGCCCGCCGCCCGGCTCCACTTGGGCAAAGCGGCCAGAAACGGGCCTACAGCGCGTTTTGAGAGGGTAAGCAAGGGGGCAGGCAGGGCCACGTCGAGAAAACGCCGCCACGGGCCGCCTGTGAGGGGGTCGCCTCAGAAAACGGAAAATAAAGCACGCTAACGGCTTGCGTGTCAGGTTGAAGTCTGAGAAGTCGGGCGAAAAACGTCAGACAAAGCAGAAAACAGCCCTAACTTGACGTGTTTTGAGCGTTTACCTGACGCCAAGTTGAGGCATAGCTCAATCTGACATGCCATGCTCGACGTGGCCCACGGGAGTACCTCTTTGAATCGTCTGACCCTCGAACGGCGA
>JBKBTH010000572.1:251-632 GCA_046290915.1 Sphingorhabdus sp. | reverse complement strand
AAGACCTCGTCGTTGAGCTCGATGTCCGCCGCATCAGTGCCGGCGAAGGATTGAACCTTGACCTTCACGACTTAGCCCTCCTGGCTCTCGGTGGCTTCCGGAGCAGGCTCGGCAGAAGCGTTGTTGTTGGCGGCCGCCTTGATGCTGGCGGGGAACGGGGCGTCCGCGTGGCGCGAAACCTTGACCGCGTCCTTGACGATCAGCCAGCCACCCTTCGAGCCGGGCACCGAGCCCTTGACGAAGATCAGGCCGCGCTCGACGTCGGTCGACACGATTTCCAGGTTCTGCTGCGTGCGGTTCTTGTCGCCCATGTGGCCGGCCATCTTCTTGTTCTTGAAGACGCGGCCCGGGTCCTGACGGTTACCGGTCGAACCATGCGAA
>JBKBTH010000572.1:0-241 GCA_046290915.1 Sphingorhabdus sp. | reverse complement strand
CAGACCACCGAAGTTCCAGCGCTTCATCGCACCGGCGAAGCCCTTACCCTGGGTACGACCCTGGATATCGACATACTGGCCGGGGACGAAATGGTCGGCGGAGATTTCCGCGCCGACGTCCAGCAGGCCGTCTTCGTTCACGCGGAACTCGACCAGCACCTGCTTGGGCTCGACTTCGGCCTTGCCGAAGTGGCCACGCTGCGGCTTGGCAACATTCTTGGTCTTGGCGACACCTGCACCA
>JBKBTH010000571.1:0-633 GCA_046290915.1 Sphingorhabdus sp. | reverse complement strand
ACGGTCAGCTTCATGAATGCGTACACCAATGGCGCACATGAAAAGCAGGTAGGCGATCTCGCGCGTGAAATGATGCCGGACGTTCCAGTGTCGCTCAGCCATGAAGTTCTGCCGGAAATGCAGGAATATGAGCGGACACTGACCACCGTTGCGAATGCCGCTGTCCGTCCGGTTGTTGGCAAGTACATCTCCAATCTGCGCAGCAAGCTTGCGGACGCTGGCTTTACGGGCAAATTGTCATTGCTGCGTTCCGATGGCGGATTGATGTCAGCGCAAAAAGCGCAGGAGCATCCCGTCGATATTTTGATGTCCGGTCCAGCGGGCGGCGTGACAGGTGCGCTTTGGGTCGGCAAAAACGCAGGCATTAAGAATATCCTGACGCTTGATGTCGGCGGCACATCGACCGATGTTGCGCTGATTGAAAATTTGGAACCCCGCCGCGTGCGTACGACTGAGGTCGGCCATTTGGCGGTGCGGGCGTCGTCGCTCGATGTCAAAACCGTCGGAGCAGGCGGGGGGTCAATCGCCTATGTTCCTGAATTAACGAAGGCGTTGCGCGTTGGGCCGCAGTCGGCTGGCGCTGTTCCCGGGCCAGTTGCCTATGGCAAGGGCGGTGAAGCGCCAACCGTGACC
>JBKBTH010000570.1:0-636 GCA_046290915.1 Sphingorhabdus sp. | reverse complement strand
AAACCGGAGGGCTTATTCGCCGCCGGGTGTGTTCACCCGCGTCGCCTGACCATCGCCGGGGGGCGCCGCGATGATGTCGCGAGTCGTCTGACCCTTGTCGATCACATTGGTCTGCGGATCGCCGACTGATGAACGGATGCCTGCTTCGGCAATGCCGGGCGTGGTTGAAATCGAACGTTCCGCCGCGGAACGCGCCGCCGGACCGCCAAATAATGCCTCCAACGCTTGTTCCTGCGTTGCGTCTGCAGAACGCGTTAATGTGGCTGCCGTTGGCTCAAGCACAAAGTCTGGCGGGACCACCAAAGGCGCCGCGCGGCCTGCCACAGGCGCAGCCGCCTGGTTGCCACCCAATATGTTGCCCATTGACCCACAACCCGACATCAGGGGAAGTGTGATCATTGCAACGGTGAAAAGGACAGGTTTTTTGTTCATATGCTTATCCAATTACTGGCCGAATTACGGACGGGGCGAAGGCGCGGGTGCAGCGCCACCAAACATCGCGTCCAGAACCTGCTGCTTTGTATCGCCATCCTGCGGACGGGGCGCGTTGGGTGTTGGCGCCGGCAACGTAAATTCGCTCGGAACCTGAATTGGCTTTGATTTGGTGACGGCGAATTCGTCTGGACGATCACGGTC
>JBKBTH010000569.1:0-646 GCA_046290915.1 Sphingorhabdus sp. | reverse complement strand
GTTCAGCCAAAGAAGGAAAACCAGTGCGGCGGGAAGAGGGGCGGGTTGGTGGATGCCTTGAGACTGCGCTATGGCCAAAATGGCAGTCAGCATGATGCAGGCATAGGCCGCTAACAGAATGACGGCGGCGACGATTGATTTGCGGTCTTGAAGCAGCATCCATTTTTGCGCCAAATTCCCGTCCCAGCCAAGCCGGTCCCAACCCGCAAGTGCAATGCCAATAAGCCATCGCGTTTTCTGCCGAACGGAGGTTTGCAGTGTATCGGGAAAGCATGCACGCGTTCCAACCAATTCGCCGTGCTCACCCTTTATGCGGGCCATGATCGTCCGCCCGCCCGCAGAGCCGATGCGGATACCAAGTTCATAATCTTCGGTCAGGCTATGTGGGTCAAACGGCCTGCCACCATTTAGTTGCGCAAGGCGGCCGACAAGGTTGCGTTCAATAGCGCACGCAACGCCAGCCAAGGGCAATGGTGCGCCCAATGCTTCACGAACAACCATGTTCTTGCCATGTGCCTCAGCAAATTCATCGCAATAATGCCCGCTAATCCATCGGGAATGGCGTGTGCGGACTGGGATGACTGGCAATTGGACGGCACCGCCTTTTGATAACAGACAGTTGAAGACATGAAGCTCATCAGCATGG
>JBKBTH010000568.1:0-651 GCA_046290915.1 Sphingorhabdus sp. | reverse complement strand
AGTCTAACGGCGCGAGATAGCATTAAGTCTCAAACCACCGGAACACCTTCGGACATCGCTTGTTTCCATCACGAACCAATTGGAGTGATGACATGGCGAGTGAAACCGAAATAAAGGAAAAGTTCTGGAAATCCCTCAAGTCGGACATGACAATGTTCCTCGGCCTAGCCGAGGGCGAGGATGGACATGCGCGCCCCATGACGGCGCAATTGGACGACACATGTTTCCAGGGCAATCTTTATCAAGGCCCTATCTGGTTCTTCACGTCCAAATCGAATGAACTTTATCAACAAATCGGCTCAGGTGGCCGCGCGATGGCCCACTTCGCGTCAAAAGGGCACGATCTTTGGGCGACCGTACACGGCAATCTGTCCCAGTCGGAAGATCCAGCGGTGATCGATCACCTCTGGAATCGCTTTGTCGCTGCATGGTATGAAGGCGGTAAGGATGATCCGGACCTGGCACTCATCCGACTAGACCCAGAAAATGCAGAAATTTGGATTGATGCTTCTAGCATGGTCGCTGGCATTAAGATGCTTCTGGGTATTGATCCCAAGCAGGATTATAAGGACAAGGTGGCGCAGGTCGCTTTATAGTCATTCATTCTGCGGGCGTTGAAATATAGCCGTCCTCAAAGTGAAATCCATCTGG
>JBKBTH010000567.1:0-657 GCA_046290915.1 Sphingorhabdus sp. | reverse complement strand
TTGCCTGCGATGTCCATAAAGTCTCCTGTTTGGATTACGTTGACGTAAACGTCAATTGTCGATCAAGAAAAAGCCGCTGAACAGCGGCTTTGTCGGGTCGGGTGTGCAGGTTCAGCCCAGCGCGGCCAGCGCGCGTGCAATTACCGGTTCGGGCATACGCCCGCCCCCATATGAAAGCGCACGCAAAGCTGGCAAGCTCTCTCCCGTCTCCGTCAGCACATCGAGAATTCGGTCGAGCATCGTGGGCACGACCATCGCGTGAGTAATAGCTTCACGAGAAGCGATGGAGACCCATTCTTCGGCACTGAATGCCGGCAGATAGACGATCCGACGCCCGCCATAAGCGGAGGTCAGAACCGCGGAGATTCCGGCAATATGATATGGCGGCACGCTGACCAAAGCAGCCTCGTCTTCGTCGGCACCTAAAAGCTCGACAGTCGACATCACATAAGACGTCAGGTTCGCATGACGCAGCACGGCGGCCTTCGGGTCCCCAGTGGTACCACTGGTAAACAGAAGTACCGCGATGTCATTTTCGCCTTCGGCCAGTGGCTCTGTTTCGGCAGGAGCCGCTACCAGAAAACGCTCTTCGAATTCGCTACGCTTAACCAATGTTGTACCATCAATGCCTTCAATCCGGGCATGCATGTCGTCATC
>JBKBTH010000566.1:0-661 GCA_046290915.1 Sphingorhabdus sp. | reverse complement strand
GGCAAGTCGCGGGCGGCTGTTTTGCGTGAGGCAGTTGAGGCGTATCGTGCGGAAAGTCGCAAAGAGGGCTTTGAGAAATATTTCGGTCTTTGGGAGCGGCACGGCTCGACTGTCGATGGCCTCGAATATGAGCGGCAGTTGCGCGAAGAGTGGCCTGATATCAGCGACATTGCACCGCCCAAAAATAAGCGCAGTTCCGCGTGAGCGAGCGCTTTTTCGATACCAATATTGTTATCGACATGCTGCACAACCGGCCCGCAGCATGGGCAGAAGTGCGCAACGTTACCCGTGCGTGGATCAGTCGGATGACTTGGATTGAGGTTATGTCCGCGGTTCCTGACGATGCGGCTACCGAGACTGAAGAATTCTTGCGTCTGTTCGCCATGAGCGAGATCGACGAGGAAATTGCGCGACGGGCGGCGGCACTTCGGCACCAGCGCAAGTCGCTGAAATCGCCCGACGCAATTATACTGGCTTCGGCGCAGGTGACAGGCCGCATACTCGTTACACGAAATACCAAGGATTTTCCGGCAGAGATGCCAGGAATAAGGGTTCCTTACAAAGCAGATTGGAAAACAAAATAAATGTGCGGAATTATCGGAATTGTTGGCAAATCTGCTGTTTCGGATCGTCTGGTCGACGGGCTGAAGAGGATGGAATA
>JBKBTH010000055.1:0-8944 GCA_046290915.1 Sphingorhabdus sp. | reverse complement strand
ACTTCGGAGCCGCGACGTAAATAACCGTCGACGAAGGCCGATTTTGCCGGGTCAATCACGGTAGCTCCGGACAAGAGGGGCCGCGTCACAGCAGCGGCTGCCACCGCCCCTTCAAAAACTGCGTCGAGCGCGTCTGCTTTGGTTTCATAATCCATTTCATTCTCCTTGGGTGATAGGGGATATGTTCGCCTCTGTTGCCTCGACGGCTAACACGCGGGCGAGCGGTTGCATGGGATGCGTGACGACGCTGACCTCGATGAGATCAAGGTCGGTCAGCTCCCGGTAATCCTGTTTGTTCATGGCGCGGACGCGGTAGCCAAAGGACAAGCCAGCGCCGGCCTGCACTGGCGTTTTTTCATCATCCAATTGGGCAATGATGCGCAGTCCCCGCGCGTCCTCGCTCAGGCTTTCGACATAGCCAATGCGGCGGGTGCGATCATGCTGCCACAGCAGCGGCACGCCCGCTTTTGCTGCGCGTGCAAAGGCACCTTTACGCACAATGTCGCCGCCCTTGTCCGGCGCATCAAAGATCGCGGCATAGCCAGCCAGCCTCACTGGCTGACCAGCCCCAACAGGCCAAGCTTTACAGCAAGGCCGATGAGCAATAGCGCAAGCACCATGCGCACGACCCAGCCAATCGCGGCCTTGCGCGCCGACCGCTTGGCATCCCGCCACGCCGACAAAAGCTCGCGCAGCTCACTCATGTCCTTGGCTGCGCTGGCATCATCCAGGCCCAGTCGCGCAAGCGCACGTTGGGCACCAGTTTCGGAGGCCTGCTCCAGCAGACCTTGAAGGTTATTTTCGACCATGTTCACTCCATTTTGAGAGGCGCGGATCAGGCGGGTTCAGATGCCTCTGACTGCACTGGACCAAGCCCCACCGCCGCCCTTTTCTCCTCGGCCGTCAAAAAGTCTGCCGTGCCGACTTGCGCCCACAGCCGCTCTCGGTCCTCGGCAAGCGCGGGGATTGCATCCAGATCAATGTCGAATTGAAGACCGTCAAAATAGGGTGCGAGGCCCTCGCCAATTGCGGCGAGCATTTTGCGCGCCAACGGAATTATACTCTGGTTCCACAGCGCGCGGTTGGCTTCGCGATAATTGGCATAAGTCGCATCGCCCGGCAGCCCAAGCAACACTGGCGGCACCCCGAAAGCGAGCGAAATTTCGCGCGCAGCGGCCTCTTTCAATCCGGCGAAGTCCATTTCTGCAGGCGTCAGCGCCATCGCTTGCCATTTCAACCCGCCCTCCAGCAACATGGGGCGGCCTGCGTTGCCAGCACCTTGAAAGCTGGCGGCGAGCTCCTCTTTCAACCGCGTATATTGTTCGCCGCTTAACGTCCCGCTTTCGCCCATTTCATAAACCAAGGCGCCCGACGGCCGCGCCGCATTATCGAGCAGCGCCTTATTCCAGCGCGTCGCCGCATTGTGGGTCGCCACTGCGCCAGATGCCGCACCTAGGCAGCCAAGCCCGTAATGATCATCCAGCGGGTGAATAGACCGGATGTGGATCACGCTGTCGGCTGGCAGGCGGCTGGCAACATCGCCCGCCTTATACACAAAGGCGACCGGCCAGCCGCGCATATCTGCCTCAATCGTCATACGTTCGGGGCGAAGCGCGAACAATTCGGCTGGCCGCCCGTCCATACCCGACAGGACTTCGATATAGGCATTGCCATGCAGCAACAGATGCGTGGCCACCGTTTCAATCAACGCCTGCCCGGCTGACGTTGCCTGCACCAGCCGCAATGCATGTGCATCGGTCGACGTCAGCGGCGCCGACGCCAACCCCTCGGCAACTAAGCGGACAGCACGCTGCGCAATCGCGTTTGAAAGATAGCCCTCACGCATCTGCGCCTCATAGTTACGCGGCCAATCGCCAAGGCTCGACGCGCTATAGCCCCGAATGCCCGACAGGCGATCCTGCTGCACACGCGTTTTCGCCGGACGCAGCAAGCCACGCCCGGTTGATTTCCAACCGAAGATATTCATCATTTCTAGTCCTTTAAATTACAGCAGCCGAACCCGCGGCGTTCTTTCGGCCTTGCCGAGCATCAGCTCAGTCAATGCCCAAACCAGCGCGTCGGCGCGGTCAGGGGATCGGCCGGGGCCTTCATATCCGCCGCCCGCAACAAGCCCACACATCTGGTCTTCCAGCTCGGGAAAGGCGCTTATGTGAAAGACGCGTCCTACTTCGTACAATGCGGCGATGGGTTCGGCGCGGGCGGATTTGCCTCTGCTTGCGTGCACGCGCTTTATGGGCATTGCAAGGTCCGCCGCGCGCAACACCGTCTCGACCATATTGCCGCCCTGATTGTCTTCAGCGACAACGCGATCGGCTTGCCAAAGCGCGACCGCTACGGCGACGGCGCGCGCCCAGCCTTCGGGCGAAGCGCCCGATATACTGTGGTCGGAAAGCACATAGGCTTTTTTGTCTTCACCGACACCGACCGCGACAATGCCGCAGGCATCGCCATTTTCCGACACGGGCGGATCAACGCCAATGACGACACGTTTCAAATCTGGCGCGGCGGATACACGTTGCCGTTCAATCAGGTCGCGCGACCATAAAGCGCCCGCAACATCTTCAATCAATTCGCCATCCAGTTCCTGCCTGCCCCAGCGCGTGCCGGCATAAGCCGCGCGCACCGACGCCAGATATTCAGGCGGCAGATTCATATCATTGTCCGCCGTGCGACCGCGCGTCATGGCGACGCCCTGTTCGCCAACCAGCCGCCGTAACAGCGGCACTGGACGCGGCGTGGTTGTAGCCATGATTCGTGGATTTTGCCCAAGCCGTAGCCCAAGCTTCAAATTGTCCCATGCCTTGATCCCATTTGGCCATTTTGCAATTTCGTCGGCCCATGCAAAATCATGCTGCGGACCGCGCAGGCTTTCCGGCTCCGCTGCCGAAAACAAAGTCGCCGTCGCGCCGTTCGGCCATGTCAAACGCCGCAGGCTTGGTTCCCATTCGGGGCGTTCGGCAAAGGGAAGCGCCAACAGACCGCTTTCGCCCTCAACCATCACCTGCCGCGCCTCATTCAGCGTTGCACCGACCAGCGCAAACCGCGCGCGGGGATATTCATGGGCGCACGCGCTCACCCATTCCGCACCCATACGGGTTTTGCCATAGCCGCGCCCCGCCATGACCAGCCAAGTCCGCCAGTCGCCTTGCGGCTCGGACTGGTCATCGCGCTGCCAGAAACGCCATTTGTGCGTTTCGTCCATTTTCCGGTGATTGAAGCTTTTGATAACAGCGACCATCTGTTCATAAGGCATGGCCATCAGGGCCTGGGCATTAAGCCGGGTCATTATTCTGCCCCGCACGTTCGCGCATCTGCGTAAGCTTCAGGATCAATTGTGCCTTCAGCGTTGGCAGATCCGCCGATGCAGGCGCAGGCGTTGAAACGGCTGGCACGCCTTTTACGGCAGCGCGATGTGCGCTCAGCAATGCAATTGCCAGCCGGTGTTTTTGTGCACGGGCTTTCAACGTCGTGTCTGCCGTCTTGCCATTGGCCGCCAATAAGGCTTCCGCCAACAAATCGGTTTCCAGCCGTGCATAGCCCTCACCAAGCGCGCGGGACCAATCATCGCGAAAGCCAGCCGACCGTCGCCGTTCGGCATAGACGCTGCTGCTGGCGATACCCGCTGCTCTTGCCGATGCCGCGACATTCGCAGTTTCGGCAAGATGGTTGAGGAAAAGGCGCCGGGTTCGCGCATTCAAACGGGTGCCGGGTACGCTCATTTTATCTTTTGTCATCGCCTACCTCCTGATCCCAAAGAAAAAGGGCCGAAGATCGCTCTTCAGCCCGTTCTATTTTCACGAAAGCGACCCAGTGCCGCGAATCGCAATTTTCGACTATGTCCAACACTAACCAAATGGCGTTACGATGTCAATATATATTTACCTATATGGTTATATTGAATGATGCTATCGCAGCTGGCTGTCCTTGCTTCCGCGACGGTTGAAGGCGGAATGTTGGACCTTGCGGTCTCTCGCTGCTTGGCAGCTTATGCAGGTGCGCACGCCGGGAAGCGCCGCTCTGCGCCGTTCGGGCACTGGTTCGCCACAGTCATCACAAAACTCCGCGCTTTCGCCCGCTGGCAAGCGCGCGCGTGCACCCGACACCGCGTCACTGACGCTGTCGTCGATTTGATCTTGAACCGCGCCGTCCCGGGCCCAGCCACCAGCCATCAGATTTGTTCCGCAATGCGGCTGGAATATTGCCGGACAAGTGCGTGCAAAATGAATTGGATGCTACCCATGTCAGCGGGTTCCGCCATGAGGTTCGTCCGCGCCGCCTTCGCCTTCATCCGGCGCAACAGGCGGGAAGCTACCGCCGCCGCCAACTGGGTCCGCATCATAATCCTCCGCCGCGCCTGAACCGCCAGCACCTGCGCCCGCGCCAGTGACTTCGCCATTGCCATAGCCGGGCGGCATTCCGCGATTTTCCTCTTCCGCATTGGGCTGCGAACCAGGGGCTTGGGGTGCAGGGGCCTGCGTGCGCGGTGGCTGCGTATTCGGGGCTTCTGGCTGTTCGGGGGTCTGGGGGTCAGTCATGTTTCAATCTCCTACCCCACAGCAACCGCCGCACGCCGCGCGAAGTTCCCGGCCACAAGATGATTTCCCAAAGTGGGCACGTTGGGTAAAGAGCCAAGATGTCCCGCATTATCCTGTTCAACAAGCCTTATGGCGTCCTGCCGCAATTTACGGACAAGGGCACCGCTGGCTCGCCACGCCCGACTTTGTCCGATTTTATCGACGTGCCCGGGGTCTACCCCGCTGGCCGGCTGGATATGGACAGCGAAGGGCTGATGATCCTGACCGATGACGGCCGGTTGCAAGCCCGCATTTCCGATCCGCGCTACAAGCTGCCCAAAACCTACCGCGCTCAGGTTGAAGGTGAAGTTTCCGACGACGCGCTGGTCCAATTACGACGCGGTGTGCAGCTGAAGGACGGGATGACTTTGCCCGCCGAAGCCGCCCGCATTGCCGACCCGCAGCTTTGGCCGCGCGATCCCCCGATCCGCGTCCGCCAGACTGTGCCCGACAGCTGGATTGAACTTGTCATTCGCGAAGGCCGCAACCGGCAAGTGCGCCGCATGACCGCTGCGGTTGGTTACCCGACATTACGGCTGGTGCGCCATGGCGTTGGCGAATGGACGCTGGACGATCTTGCCCCAGGCAGCTGGCGCGAAGCCTGAGGCACGTGCTTAGTCTGCCGGTCGTGGCACGCGCTTGCCCTTAGTACGGCTGGTAAGATGAAAATTGCCACATCGGTCGCAAGCATAATGGCGCAGCGTAATCGTCGCCGCCTTCATCGCTGCAATGGCATCAGCCTCAGACGCGTAACGCGCCTTCCTCCGGCAGATGCTGAGCCGTGTGCGCAAATCAATCTTCGCCGTCGAACGCGATACACCCCATGTTGCAAAGCTGCGTGAGGAGCTCGATTGCTGCGGCCACTGACGCAAGATCAGTTTCCAAGACCAAAGCATCATGCCCGCACAGGTTCCGTGCTAGCTCAGCTGTCTCGGCGGTACAGTCAAAGCATGCGCCGTCCGCAAACAACATCAACGCGTTCGCGCCATTGTCGACGAATGCCAAGCGGCTTGCCGGATTTCGCGACAACGGAAGTTGATCAGCAATGGCATTGCGGACATCGTCCGCGTCAACCGGCGTTTCAGGCTGCCAATCCATATCGGCATATTTCGGCGTGCTGTTGAACATGCCGAACCAACGCGCAAAGGCCCGAGGGTCGGAAAGCGAATCGAGAGTCATCCGGTGCAATCGCGACAGGGCGTCGGGCATGATCTCACCCGGGTTGGCTTGCGCCGCCAAATCCGGATCGCGGTACAAATCATCTTCGGGAATCTGCTCAAGCATATCATCGACAAAATGCCCCAGCAGGTCGGCACGCGACGGCGCACGAAACCCGACCGAATAGGTCATGCAGTCCGAACCCACCGCCACGCCGTTGTGCGCAATGCCTGGCGGAACGTAGAGGATATCGCCGGGTTCAAGCACCCATTCTTCGGTAGCTTCAAATTCTGCAAGCAGCTTGAGGTCTTCGTGCGGAACCAACGCGCTGTCGCCATCGCAATGGGGTCCAATCTGCCAGCGGCGGCGGCCAAGGCCCTGAATCAGGAAGACATCATATTGGTCGAAATGCGGCCCCACCCCGCCATGGTCAGAGGCAAGGCTGACCATGACATCGTCAATCCGCCAGTTGGGAATGAAGCGGAACGGCGCAATCAGTTCAGCCACCATGGGCACATGGTGATCCACCGCCTGCACCAACAAAGTCCAATGCGACTCGCTTAGACTGCCCAAACGATCTTCCTGTTGCGGCCCCTGCTCCATTTCCCAGCCCTTGGCAGTCTGGCAAATCAGACGCGACTCGACTTCCTCTTCGCACGCCAGACCGGCAAGCTCATCGGGCTCCAGCGGGTTCTGCCAATTGCGCCACGGATTGCGAATAAGCAGTGGCTTTTTCTGCCAGTAATCGCGCACGAACGCGCCGGTGTCGAAGTTATCAAATTCCATTTCCACCCGCTGTGCATTCGCGCGACAGAAAGCAAGTGTTGTTGCAGCATAGGTCGCCCCAATTGTTATTGGTGCAGACCGCCGGTTTGCCTTGTGTGGAACAAAAATGTCCTTGCGCACTTAATTCCCAAATCAGGAGGAGCCACTTATGGTACAAGAACGCATAGTAGAAACAACCGACGCAAATGGCACGATCGTAGAACGCGCATATGAACGCGACACAGGTCCAGCAAACGTCACCGTAAACACCGCGCCCACGAGCAGCGGCGGCGGTTTCAGCGCGGTCATGGCAGTGTTGCTTTTGGCCGCGATAGCAGTTGGCGGATATTTGATTTTCGCGAACAATGGTTCTGAAGAACGCAAGGACAATGCCGTCGCCGATGCTGCCAATGATGTTGGCAACGCCGCACAGAAAGCCGGTAATGCTGTCGAAAAAGCCGCCGAGAAAATCGGAAATTGACCGGCATGAACATTCCGCATGACACATTGCTGCTTGTCGCTGACGGCGAGAAGATGATGTTTTTGCGCAATTACGGAAACGGACCGCAGCCCGAGTTCCAGATGGAAACCCGCCAAGACCGGCCTGATCTTCCCGATAGCGAAGGGAAGTCAGGCACAGCCACGGGTGGCGGCGATCAGGACTACCATAAGGACGAGGAAAATCGTTTTGCGGCTGATTTGGCCAACCAGTTGCGCATGCGCGCGTTGGCGCACGACTTTGAAGCATTGATTATCATTGCACCGCCACGGACACTCGGGGAATTGCGCAAGCATTTGCACTCCGAAGTCGAAAAGCGCGTGATCATGGAATTGGCCAAGGAAATGACCGATCGGCCAATTCCGGACATTACGGCAATGGTGATGTCACGCGGCGAAACGCCTGATTGACTAAAGTCTTCTTTGATTTCGGTTTGCCCTGAAATCAAAGCACGCCATAAGGGCCCCTGAATTCGCTACGGGGGCCACTTGCTCGTTTCCATTCTTCTTCTCGCTGTTTTGGGTCTGGCATTTTATGTCTATCTCATCCGTGCGGACGTTCGGTATTTGCGCCGGCGGGTGGAACAGCTCGAAGATCTGGACTGGGCGAACCGTTCAATTGCCCCGGAAACAAGGCCCGTTCCACGAACCGCCCGCGTTGTCGTTGCGAAGGCCGCGGAACCAACGGCAATAACGACGCGCGCGGTCGAAGCGGAATTTGCCCCACCGCCTCCCCCTCCGCCAGCTGCTCCCGAACCGGAGCCGATGCCATTACCGGCCCGCATCAATTTCGAGAATCTTGTCGGCGGAAAACTGCCGATATGGGTTGGAGGCATTGCCTTGGTCTTCGCCGGGTTCTTCCTTGTGCGCTACACGATCGAAGCGGGGCTTTTCGGACCAGCCGCCCGGTCAGTCACCGCAACATTGTTTGCTGCGCTATTAATCGCAATCAGCCTCTTTGGCGCGCGGTTGCCCAAAATCGGCGACTCATTTGCAGCGGACCCACGCGTCGGCCAAAGCCTTGCGGGTGCGGGCATTGCGACGCTTTATGGTACATTGTACATGGCGGCGGAGATTTATGGCCTACTCGGGGTTGGCACGGCCTTCATCCTTGTCATGCTTACAACAGCTATCGCATTTGCCCTCGCCATTCGGCACGGCCCGCCCACCGCGTTGATGGGCCTGATTGGCGGATTTGCCGCGCCTTGGGTGGCGGGCATGGGGGTAAGCAATTTACCCACGCTCTTGCTGTACTTGGCCGTCTTTATCGCCGCCTTGTTCGGCCTCGCCGTCTGGCGCCGTTGGCTGTGGTTGCTGGTGCTGGCTTCTGGTGGAGGGCTGTTATGGAGCCTCATTTTGCTGCTCGACGCCGACAGTAATCTCGGCCTGCTGGCTGGCTTTGTCGCGATAACCGGCGGCGGCGCCATCCTCGCATCGCAACGCTTTGACCGTGCCAAAGGTATCTGGTCCGAACTGGCTCGCTTTGCGCCCATGGGGCTGGCGTTCGTGCAATTGGCGTTCCTTCTGCCCAAGATGGAATTTTCCATCATTGGCTGGATGTTTTATTTCCTTCTATCCGCGCTCGCCATTGGATTGGCATGGCGCGAGAAAATACTGGTGCCTCTGGTGCTCGGCGCATTGTTGGTGGCGATGGTTCCATTGTCGACCGCTTGGAGCCTGAATGGCGCGACGCAAAGCAATGCCCTTGCGACATTGGCCGTCATTTTCTTGTTCGCACTGTCGGGCCATATCCGCGCGCGAAGTTCCAATGATGCGTCGACCTCTTGGGCGATTATCGGCATGTCAGCGCCAGTTTTAGGCTGGTTCACAGCGGCTACGTCCCACGGTATCGCCAATGACAATGTGTGGGGAGGGCTCGCGCTTCTCGCTGCTGCCCCCGCTGCCTGGACGGCATATGAATGGCAGAC